>NZ_JBEXLP010000119.1:0-18152 GCF_040610035.1 Streptomyces sp. NPDC004542 | reverse complement strand
ATGATCTCGTCGATGAGACCGTACTCCTTGGCCTCTTCCGGGGTGAACCAGCGGTCGCGGCGGGGCCGGCGGCGCGCTCCCCGCGCGCCGCGGCGTGACCGGCGAGGCCGAACGGGGGGTGAACAACTCCCTTCCTTCAACTCTTACTTCACACCTTGACGGAACTGGTCCGTACCTTTACGTTTCACCGGGCGAGCCCACCCCCCACGAAAGGCCGCCCCCACCATGGCCAGACGCAGGCTCCTTTCCGCATCCGCCGCCCCGGCGGTCACCGCGCTCACCCTCAGGACCGTGAAGGCCGGCGATCCCGGCCCGGCCGCCCGGCAGCACCACCTCGCGCGGCCGGTCTTCCGGTCCGGCCGGGGCACCCTCCATTCCCTGCCTCGCCGTGGCAGGTCCGCCACGGCCGTACTGGTGGCCGTCACGGCCGCATCCCTGCTTTCCGGAACCCCGGCGCGGGCCGCGGCCTCCGCCCTGCCCGCCGGCTTCGCCACGGTGATGAACGCCGCGAGCGGCAGGTGCCTCGACGCGAAGGCGGCCGGCACCGCCAACGGCACCGTCGTGCAGCAGTACACGTGCAACGGCACCACGGCGCAGCAGTGGAGCTTCACCGCCACCGGTGACGGATACGTCCGTATCAACAACGGCAACGACACCGGCCAGGTCGTGGATGTCGCCGACGTCTCCACCGCCGACAACGCCCAGGTCCACCTGTGGGGTTACGGCGGCGGCGCCAACCAGCAGTGGCTGCCGGTGGACGACGGGGGCGGCGCCTACCACTTCGTCAACCGCAACAGCGGCAAGTGCCTGGACGACCCCGGCGCCTCGACCGCCGACAGCGTGCAGTTCGTGCAGTACACCTGCAACGGCACCGCCGCCCAGCGCTTCCAGGTGGTACCCGTGATCCGGTCGGGCACCGACCCGGACCTCGGCCCGAACGTCGCCGTCTTCGACCCGTCGATGTCGTCCTCGACGATCCAGACCAAGCTGAACAGCATCTTCCAACAGCAGGAGACCAACCAGTTCGGCTCCCAGCGCCAGGCCGTGCTGTTCAAGCCGGGAGCCTACAGCGCCGACGTCAACGTCGGTTTCTACACCCAGGTGCTGGGACTTGGCCTGTCGCCCGACGCGGTCACGGTCAACGGGGCCGTGCACGCCGAGGCGGACTGGTTCCAGGGCAACGCCACCCAGAACTTCTGGCGCGGCGCGGAGAACCTGTCGGTCAACCCGTCCGGCGGCGGCGACCGCTGGGCGGTCTCGCAGGCGGCGCCGTACCGCCGGATGCACCTGCGCGGCGGTCTCGCCCTGGACGACGGCGGCTGGTCCAGCGGCGGCTACCTCGCCGACAGCAAGATCGACGGGCAGGTCGCCTCGGGCAGCCAGCAGCAGTGGCTGACCCGCAACTCCCAGCTCGGCAGCTGGACCGGCTCCAACTGGAACATGGTCTTCGTCGGCAGTCAGGGGGTACCGGCCACCAGCTTCCCCAGCCCGCCCTACACGACCGTCGCGCAGAGCCCGGTCACCCGGGAGAAGCCGTTCCTGTACGTCGACGGCAGCGGCGCCTACCAGGTGTTCGTGCCGTCGCTGCGGGCCGGCTCCACGGCGACCAGCTGGGCGAGCGGTGCCGCGGGCACCTCGCTGCCGCTTGAGGCCTTCTACGTCGTGAAGCCGGGCGCCACCGCCGCACAGATCAACTCCGCCCTCGCGGCCGGCAAGAACCTCCTCGTCACCCCGGGCGTCTACCACCTCGACCAGACCCTCCAGATCAACCGTGCCGACACGGTCGTCCTCGGTCTGGGCCTGGCCACCTTCGTCCCCGACAACGGCATCACCGCGATGAAGGTCGCCGACGTCGACGGCGTGAAGATCGCCGGCCTGCTGTTCGACGCGGGTACCACCAACTCGCCCAGCCTGCTGGAGGTCGGGCCGGCCAACGCGTCCGCCTCCCACGCGGCCGACCCGGCCTCCCTGCACGACGTGTACTTCCGGATCGGCGGCGCGGGCGTCGGCAAGGCGACCACCAGCCTCGTCGTCAACAGCGACAACGTCATCGGCGACCACATGTGGATCTGGCGCGCCGACCACGGCAGCGGCGTCGGCTGGGCCGGCAACACCGCGGACACCGGCCTGGTCGTCAACGGAGACGACGTCACCATGTACGGCCTGTTCGTCGAGCACTTCCAGAAGTACCAGACCATCTGGAACGGCAACGGCGGCCGCACGTACTTCTTCCAGAACGAGATGCCGTACGACCCGCCGAACCAGGCCGCCTGGATGAACGGCACCAGCCCGGGCTACGCCGCCTACAAGGTCGCGGACTCCGTCACCAGCCACCAGGCGTACGGCCTCGGCAGTTACTGCTACTTCAACGTCAACCCGGCTGTGACGGCCGCGCACGCCATCGAGGCCCCGAACACCAGCGGTGTCCGCTTCACCAGCATGGTGACCGTCTCCCTCGGCGGCACCGGAACGATCAGCCATGTCGTCAACAACACGGGCGGTCCGTCCGACTCCGGCAGCAACGTGGCCGATCTGACCAGCTACCCGTAGCCCCTCCCCGTCCGAACGCCGAGGAAAGCAGGTCCCGCCATGATCCGCTCCAAAGCCCTGGCCGGCATCACCGTCACGGCCCTCTTCGGTGCACTCGCGGTGCTGAGCACCACCAACGCCTCAGCCGCCGACCCCGGCAAGGCACCCGGCGGCAACTTCGACCTGTCCACGTGGGAGCTCCAGGAGCCCGTCGGCTCCCCGGGCTCACCGACCACCATCCCCTCGTCCCGCCTCCAGGGCGCGAACGGCTACCAGGACGCGTACTTCTACACCGACACACGTGACGGCGCGATGACCTTCTGGGCGCCGGAGAAGGGCGTGACGACGCCCAACTCGAACTACGCCCGCTCCGAACTGCGGGAGATGAACCGCAGCGGCAGCGTCGCGAACTGGTCCCTCGACGGCAGCCACCGGCTGAGCGCCACCCTGCGCGTGGTGTCGGTGACCAAGAACGTGTGCGTCGGCCAGATCCACCTCGGCACCGGCGGCTCCTCCACCAAGCCGCTCGTCGAGCTCTACTACCGGGCGAGCGGCGACATCGTCCTCGGCACCGAGGACTCCCCCGACGGCGGCCAGACACCGCACACCGTCGGCCACGTCGCCGTCGGCAAGACCTGGACGTACACGATCGCGGTCTCCGGCGGGGACACCATCGACCTCACGGTCAACGGCACCACCACCCACTACGCCATCCCGGCGTCCTTCTTCCCCTACAAGCAGTACTTCAAGGCCGGCTCCTACAACCAGTCGTCCTCCGACAGCACCACCAACGGCGCACGCGTCGCCTTCTACGGGCTGACCGTCTCCCACAGCGGCTGAACGGCGAACGGCATCAGGGCGGGCCGGGGGTGCCCCACTCGGCCCGCCCTGATGCCGGGATCAGCCGCGAGCCGGGCGGTGCCGGTGACCGACGTGGTACGTCGCAGCGGTCGCGCGGTCCTGCCGCCGGGCGTGGCCGCCGAGGTCCGCGGCGCGCGGGCCGTGGCCGAGGAAGCGGTGCCGCTCGCCCGCAGGTCGCGGTCGGCCGAACTGGCCCTGGTCGACGGCAGGGTGGGACTCGTGGTGGCTCCGCGCGGCCGGCCGGCGGCCGCCCTCACCTTCACCGTGGAGGAGGACCGGATCACCGCGTACGAAGTGATCGCCGATCCCGCACGCCTGCGGGAACTCGACCTCGCGGTCCTGCCCCCGTGGCCGAGGGCCTGAGGGTGGAGCTGCGCGGGGGCTCCCGGCTGAGCCCCCGCGCGGCCGGGAGGGTCAGATGCCGAACGGTGCGGCGTACCGGATGGTGCCGCTCGGCAGCGGCCGGCCGGCGTCCAGGGTGAGGGCCATCAGGGCCTCGTCCGAGACGTCGATGGTCAGACCGATGCCGTGCGCGGAGGCGCGGGTGAAGCCGAACCGGGGGTAGTAGGCCGGGTGCCCCAGGACGATGACGAAGTGCTCCCCGCGGTCCTTGGCTGCCGTCAGGGCGGCTCGGACGACGGCGGTCCCGGCGCCGGAGTTCTGTTGCGCGGGTCGCACGGCGACCGGGCCCAGGGCCAGCGCCGGGGTGTCGTCGATGTGGCAACGGGTCAGCAGCGCGTGTCCGGCGAGGTTGCCGTCGTGGTCGGCGGCGACGAGGGAGAGACCCTCGATCCACGCGGTCGGGTCGGCGCGCAGGGCGTCGACGAGGTCGGCCTCGTACGCGGTGGGGAAGGCCGCGAGGTTGATCTCACGGAGGGCGGGGATGTCGGCGCCGGTCTCGGCGCGCGTGATCCAGGAGTCGCTCATGATGGATGAGGGGTCCGTTCCGGACGAGTTCGGGTGGATGCCCCGCGCGCTCACGCTTCGGGCGAGGCGGACTGGGGCGGACAGGGCCGGGTCAGGCCACGGCCCGGGACATGAGGGAGACCCGGGCGCTGCGCACGTTGGCCTTCAGCACGGTCATCGACCTCACCTCCCCCGATCCTCGTCATGGTCCTGGTCGCACACGAACGAGTTCAGCGTACACCGCGCGTGCGCGTCGGGCGACGGTCACGACGTACTCCGCCGCCCGCCGCCGAGCGCCCCCTGGTGCCCCTTCGGGCTGAGCGTGATCTCCCGGAGCTGCTCGACGGTGCGCGCGGGGGTCTTGCGGGTCGCGGCGTCGTGCTGGGTACCGGAGTTGAACGCGCTGATCACCACACGCCGGCCGTCGGCCCGCATGGTGTCGACCGTCCACATCACGACGCCCTCGCCGTCCTTCTCCCCCGGCCGCTCGGACCGTTCTCACTTCCCTGATGCGGTGGGCCCCCGGAAATGTTTCACGGCCGGCGCCCGGCAGGTCGGAGCCGTGCAGGGGGTAGGTTTCCGTGGGAGAGGACGAAGTGCGAGCAACCGGGGGACCCATGACGGATCAGCCACCGTACGGCCACCGACAACCACAGGGTTTCGGCCCCCCGCCGCCGCAGTACGGCCCGGCGCCCCAGCAGCCCCCCCGGCCACCGATGCCATCGATTCCGCTGGTGCCGCCGATGCCGGTGCCGGCCCGACCGGAACCGGCGGGCCCGGAGTTCATGGCCGTCGACCGCCACAGCTCGATCGTGGTCGACGTGGAGGGCGTCGCCTTCGAGATCCACGACATCACTGCCGACTTCCCCTGGCAGGAGATCCGCAGCGTCCACTACAAGGCGAGCCCGTCGGGCAAGGAACTGATGATGGCCGTCGTCCACCTCGACGGCCAGGTCTACGAGTGCGTCGTGCGGGCGAAGCCGCGCGAACGACTGGCGCAGTGGTTCGCGCAGCTGGCCGCGGTACTCACCCACTACCGCCCGATGGGTTACTGACCGACGGGTCGCCGAACGGTGCTCCGCCGGAGCCATGGCGAGCCCTGCCGTCCTCACCCGGCCGGCGGGCACCGGCGAGCGGCGGTCCGCGCCGGGCTCCATGCTGGAGTGCGTGAGATGACCGCCGTTCGCAGCGGCCGCCGAGTGGGTGGTGCGCGACGGACCCGGCCGCCGAAGGGGCGCAGCACCGATGAGGCTTGTCGTCGATCTCAACAGGTGTCAGGGATACGCACAGTGCGCGTTCCTCGCGCCGGACGTCTTCGCCATGCACGGCGAGGAGTCACTCGTCTACGACCCGCATCCCGCGGCCGGACAGCGCGAGGGCGTCGCGCGTGCCGTCGCCGCCTGCCCCGTGCAGGCGATCACGGCCGAGGGACTGGCCGGCCCCGGCGGTACGCCCGCCTCGGCCACGGGGGAGCCGTCCGATGGCCGCTGACTACCTTGACCGGCTCAGACGCGAGGGCCGGATCGTGATCGTGGGTGCCTCGCTCGCGGGTCTTCGGGCCGCCGAGACGCTGCGCGCCGAGGGTTTCACCGGTTCGCTCACCATGATCGGCGACGAGCCGTACGAGCCGTACGACCGGCCACCGCTGTCCAAGGCCGTCCTGCTGGGCAAGGCGTCCCCACAGCACACCGAGCTGCCCCGGCGCCGGGAGATCGACGCCAAGTGGCGCCTCGGGGTCGCGGCGACCGGTCTCGACCTGGCGGCCAAGCGGGTCCGGCTGGCCGACGGGGACGAGGTCGAGTACGACCGGCTGCTGATCGCGACCGGCGTCCGCGCCCGGCCCTGGCCGAAGGAGGCGGAGGCCCAGCTGGACGGCGTCTTCGTGCTGCGGACCCGCGACGACGCGGCCGCCCTGTACCGGCGGCTGCGGGCCGGGCCACGCCGGGTGTTCGTCATCGGTGCCGGGTTCACCGGTTCCGAGATCGCCTCGGCCTGCCGGGAGATGGGCGTCGCCGTCACCGTGGCGGAGCGCGCGGGCGCGCCCCTGGTGGGTGCCCTGGGCGGAGTGATCGGCGCGGTGGCCGCACAACTGCACCAGGACAACGGGGTGGATCTGCGTACCGGCGTCATGGTCACCGCTCTGGAGGGCGACTCCGTGGGCCGGGTCCGTGCCGTCCATCTCTCCGACGAGAGCGTCGTGGAGTCGGACGTCGTGATCGTCTCGCTCGGGGCGACGCGCAACACGGAGTGGCTGGCCGGCTCGGGCCTCGGTGCCGGCCCCCGGGGCATCGCCTGCGACGCGGGCTGCCGGGCCTTCGACTTCCGGGGCATCGTCACCGACGACGTCTTCGTCGCGGGCGATGTCGCACGCTCCCCGCACGCGTTGTTCGGCTACCAGTTCCTCTCCCTGGAACACTGGGGCAACGCCGTCGCCCAGGCCGAGGTCGCCGCGCACAACATGATCAGCCCCGGCGCGGAGCGGCGCCCGCACCTGTGGGTCCCCGCCTTCTGGTCGTCGCAGTTCCGCGTGAACATCAAGTCCGTCGGGGTCCCGCCCATGGGCGAGGAGATCATGATCACGCAGGGCTCGCTCGCCGAGCGCCGGTTCGTCGGGGTGTACGGCTGGCAAGGCCGCGTCATCGCCGCCGTGAGTTTCGACAACACGCGGTGGCTGGAGTTCTACCAGCGCCAGATCGAGATGGGCGCGCCCTTCCCGGTGGAGTACCCGACGGTCGACCGCCGCCCCGAGGGCCGGCAGCCGGTCCCGGCCGGCTTCCCCGACCCGTCCCTGCCGACGCACGCTCCGACCGTGACCCTCAGCGGTTACTCGCCGGCCGACCGGCAACTGGTCTTCACTCCGGCCCACTGACCGGACCCGGCCCTCTCCCCACGGACCTCCACGCCCCAAGGACGCCGCATGACGCACGCCCCGCTCCTGCGCCGGATCACCGACTTCGCGAACCGCGCCGACCCGTATCCACTGTACGAGGAGCTCCGCAAGACCCCCGTGCTGCACGAGGAGGAGGACGCTCCGTATGTCATCAGTTCGTACTGGGACATCAAGGGACTGCTGCACGACCCGCGGATCAGCTCCGACTTCACCAACCTCACCGTCGCGGGCGACGACGAGCTGTCCGGGCCGGAGGCGACGGGGCTCCCGCCGAGCTTCATCCGGCTCGACCCGCCGGAGCACGACCGGCTGCGACGGATCGCCAACAGCTCCTTCGGCCCTCCGCACCGGCCCACCCGTATCGCCTCCATGCGGGGTGAACTCGCCCGGATCGTCACCGACTTGATCGACGGATTCGGGGACGCCCGGCAGATCGACGTGGTCGACCGGTTCGCGTACCCGTTCCCGGTGACCGTGATCTGCCGGCTGCTCGGCGTGCCGCGGGAGGACGAGCCCCGCTTCCGTGGCTGGGTCGACCCGATCGTCGCGGGCCTGGACCCGGACACCCGGACCAGCGCCGACTCCGCACGGACCGCTCAGGAGGCCCGGCTTCAGCTCGGCATGTACCTCAACGGGCTGGTGGAGCAGCGCACCAGGGAGCCCCGCGACGACATGCTGTCCGACCTGGTGAACAGCCACGGTCCGGACGGCGCCATGACCACGATGGAAGTGCTCAGCACGGCGGTGCTGCTGCTCATCGCCGGCCATGAGACGACCGTCAACCTGATCACCAACGGCATGCTCACCCTGCTGCGCCATCCGGAGTACCTCCGGCGGCTGCGCGAGGACCCGGGCCTGTCCGTGAAGATCGTCGAGGAACTCCTGCGCTACGAACCCCCGGTCCAGCTTGTGCCGCAGCGCACCTGCATCGCCGACATCGAGGTGCGCGGGGTCACCATCCCCAAGGGCTCGCGCATCTGGCTCGTCCTGGCGGCGGGCAACCGGGACCCGGAGCGCTTCCCCGAACCCGACCGGTTCGACCCGGACCGCGAGGACATCCAGCACCTCGGCTTCGGCAGCGGCATCCACAGCTGCTTCGGCGCGCCGCTGGCCCGCCTCGAGGCCCAGATCGCGCTGTCCGAACTGGCCCGTCGTCTCGGCAACCCGCGCCTGGACGAAGACCCGCCGCCCTACCGGCCGAACGCCGTCCTGCGCGGTCCGCGCCATCTGAGCGTGAGCTTCGACGAGTTGCTGACCTAAAGCCCGAAAGGAGCGGGTCGCCGACCGCAGGGAACGTCAGATCCCGCCGGGCGCGGGGCGGTACGGGGCCGCCCGGCCGTCGTATTCTCCGGCAGTGGCCCAGACCGAACCGATGCGGCTTCCCGGCATGCCGCTGCACGATCCGTTCATCGTCGCCGACTGGGTGCGCCCCGCCGTGGTCTTCCTGGCGGCCGGGCAGGAGGGGATCTGGCGACCGACGGCGGCTGGGCGCCGGAGGTGCACAGATGGGGCGGGGAGTACTACCTGTTCACCGCGCTGCACGACGAGGGGAAGCCGCTCCCGGTGCCGCCGGCCGACCGATGGGGCACGCCGTTCCAGGTCGCGAACCACATGCGCGGCACCGTCGTCGCCGTCTCGGACTCGCTGCTCGGCCCCTTCACGGTCCTCGACCCGTCACGTCCCACCACGCCCGAGAACTTGACGACCCTCGACGGAACGCTCTACGTCGATCCGTCCGGGCAGCCGTGGATGGTGTACGCGCACGAGTGGGTGCAGACCATCGACGGAACCGTGGAGGCGGTCCGGCCGGCCCCGGAACTGTCCCGGACGGTCGGTGAACCGGTCCTGATGTTCAGGGGCTCGGACGCGTCCTGGATCGGCGAGCAGATCCCCGCCGGCGTCCCGCACCAGCTCCCGCCCTATGTCACCGACGGCCCGCAGCTGTGCCGCACGCCTGGCGGGGCCCTGCTCATCCTGTGGTCGACGTACGAGAAGAACGTGGCCGGCCAGGACGGCACCGTCGGCGGCGGCTACGTGCAGACCTACGCCGTCTCGGAGTCCGGCGGCATCACAGGGCCGTGGCGGCCGCACCGGCCCCTGGTACGGGACGACAGCGGTCACGGCATGCTGTTCCACACGTTCGACGGACGGCTGATGATGGTCCTGCACCGCCCCTTCGACGACGCGCGCGGAAAGCTGTACGAGAGGGAACTCGCCGGCCGCGAACCACGGGTGCTCCGCCGGCGCGCCGACCTCGACGGCGGCGGCTGACACACCCCTGCCGGAACCGGACGTGGCGTGAGGCGAGGCCCGGGATGCCGCCGGACGGGTGACGGCTCTCCGGGTGAACGCCGGACGAGGCCGCGGTCCGCCGGCGCGTCCCTCGGCCGGTCGGCGGCCCCGCCGGTACGGGGGTGCTTCGGCGGTCGCATCGCCTCGGGGATCTGTCAACACGGCTGAGCGGGCGGGACGGCCACGGGGGGTGAGGGGCGAGCCGGGGCGCGATAAAGGGGAGTCATGAGACAGTCCCGAACAGCGTCCGGCGTCGCCTCGCTCCTCCTCGCGGCCGCCGCCGCCTTCGCCGGCCCCACGGCCGGGGAAGCGGCGCCGCGCACGACGGCCATCGGATACGTGGCCCTCGGTGACTCCTACGCCGCCGGTGTCGGCGCCGGCGGCTACCTCGCCTCCGGCACGGAGTGCCTGCGCAGCGACCGGGCCTACCCCGCTCTGTGGGCCGACGCGCACGCGCCGTCGTCCTTCGACTTCACCGCGTGCAACCACGCGCGGACCGGTGATGTCCTGGCCGGCCAGCTCGGCCCGCTCAGCCCGCGTACCGGCCTGGTGACCCTCACGGTCGGCGGCAGCGACGCGGGTTTCGTCCGGGTCATGGCGACCTGCGCGCTGCCCGGCCACGCCGCGTGCCTGTCCGCCGTGGCCGCGGCGAACTCCTTCATGGACGCGACGCTCCCGGGCAACCTCGACCGTCTCTACACGGCCATCACCCGCAAGGCACCCGCGGCCCGCGTCGTGGTGCTCGGCTATCCCCGCCTCTACCAACTGCAGGGCACCTGTGCGCGCGGCCTCCAGGACACCGAGAGGTCCGCGCTCAACGCGGCCGTGGACCACCTCGACCGGGTGATCGCGCGCCGCGCCGCCGCCCACGGGTTCGTGTTCGCCGACGTACGGACCGCCTTCGCCGGGCACGAGATCTGCTCGTCCAGCCCCTGGCTGCACAGCGTCGACTGGCTGGATCTCACCGACTCCTACCACCCCACGGCGTCCGGACAGTCGCTCGGCTACCTCCCCGCGCTCACCGGCGCGGTCTGAAGCGGCGGGACGGCAGGGCCCGGTCCGCCCGCCACCGAAGCGGTGGGCGGACCGGGCCGCGCGGTGTCGCCGGGGTCAGGAACGACCCGCCGGTACCGCCCGTGGCGCGGCGTCGATCAGCGCGTGCTGGGCGGCCTTCCGCCCGCGGCGTCGGGCTTGGTCACCTTCCGGTCGTACGCCAGCAGTCCGTCGAGCTCGCCCTCGACGTCGGTGATCTGGTGTGCACCGTGCCGTTGCCGCCCCGGCAGGCCGGCGCGTGCACCTCGTCCAGCTTCCCCTCGACGTGATCACCGTGGGGCCATCTGCATGCACCGCCCGGCACCCTGGCCACGCCCCCACGACCGCTCCCGCCGTCGGCGACCGGTGGCGGTGCGGGCGCCTGCGGTCCCGTGTCCGACCGCAGGCGCCCGCGAACCCGGCACGCGCGCCGGTGACCGTCCCTGGTGCCCCGGCTCTAGCCGCGGCGCGCCGACGGATCGGGGGCGGTGCTGTCCTCCCGGTCCTCGCCGGATTCGCCCCCGGCACCCGTGGAGCCGGAGGCCGCGCCGGCAGCCCCCTCCACCGCCCGGTCACCGTGCCCCGGCCACCACGCGGCGTGACCGATGAGCGCGGTGAGGCTCGGGGTGAAGAACATCGACATGACGAAGGCGGCGACCGCGATGCCGAAGGAGACCGCGAAGCCCATCTCCGTGAGCAGCGCGTTGCCGGCCAGCATCATCGTGGCGAAGGTCGCCGCCAGGATGAAGCCCGCCGCGGCCACGGTCGGCCCGGCATGCCTCAGTGCCATGCCGGCCGCCTCACGCGGTTCGCGGCCTTCCCGCGCCTCCTCACGGAGCCGGGCGATCATGAGGATGTTGTAGTCGGTACCGATGGCGACCACGAACAAGTACATGATCACCGGGAGCATGAACATCAGCCCCGAGTGTCCCTGGCCGTCCTGGAAGATCCACACCGTGGCGCCCAGGGTGGCACCGAAGCCGAGACCCACCGAGGCGATCAGGTACCAGGGGGCGACCACGCTGCGCAGCAGCAGCCCCAGGATGACCATGATGAGGACGGCGGCGACGGGGAAGACCGTCCGGTAGTCGTGGCTGACCGCGGTGTCGATGTCCTTGTAGATCGAGGACATGCCGCCGACGAGGGCCTCGGTGCCCTCGGGGGCGTCGGAGTGCGCGACGTCGCGCACCCTGCCGACGGCCTCGATGGCCTTGTCGGTCGAGGCCTCGTACTTGAGCGTGACGGTGAAGTCGGCCGTGGTCCCGTCCTTGTTCACCTGGGCCATGCGGGCGTTCGCGACGCCGTCCACCGCACCGAGCTTGCCGGCGTAGGCGTCGAAGGCGGACCTGTCCAGCGGCTTGCCGTCGGCGCTCGACAGGTAGACGTCGGTGGGTGCGGCGGCACCCGCCGAGTACGCCTTCTGCATCTCGTCCTGGACGACCATGGACTCCTTGGTCTTGGGCATGGACCCCGACGCAAGGTCGAACGTGGCGTTGTATCCGAGCGTGCCCAGCGACAGCACGAGCAGGACGAGGCCCGACGCGACCGCGGTCAGCACCGGGCGGCGCTGCACGCCACGGCCCAGGGCGGCGAATCGGGCGTTCTCCGGCTCCTGTCGCCAGGACTTGGAGGGCCAGAAGACCTTCGGCCCGATGAGCGACACGACGGCCGGGATCAGGGTCAGGCCCGCCACCAGGGTCACCGAGACGGCGATGGCCAGCGCCGGGCCCATCTGCTTGAGGAAGCCCAGTGTGGACAGCACCAGCGCGAGGAAGGCGATGATGACCGCGCCGGCGGCCGAGGCGATGGCCTCGCCGACCCGGGCGACCGCGTTGATCATGGCCTCCTTGGGCTCGTCGCCGGCGCGCAGGCGTTCGCGGTAACGGAATATCAGGAACAGGAAGTAGTCCGTGCCCACGCCGAAGAGCACGACGATGAGGATCGACGAGATCGAGCTGTTGGCCTGCAGGTCGAACAGCTTGGTGGCGTACGCGATCAGCCCGTTGGCGATGGCGGAGACCAGGCCGATGAGGATCAGGGGCAGCACGGCCAGGAGCGGCGCACGGAAGATGATCAGCAGGGTCACCAGGATGATGACGAACGTGCCGATGCCGATCAGCGCCTGGCCGCGCTTGGACGAATCCTGTTGGTCGAGTGCCTGCGCGGCGGAGCCGCCCAGCTTGACCTCGAGCTGCGTGCCCTTGGCCAGTTCCTTCACATCGTCGCGCAGGACCTTGGCCGCGTCGGCCTGCTTGGGCTGGCCGGCGTTCTTGCTGTCCATCTGGACCAGGGTCAGGGCGTACCTGCCGTCCTTGGACGGCTGGCCGGGGACGACCTTCTGTACCTGGTCGATGTGCTTCTTGCCCAGTTCGGTGGTGATCCGGGCGACGTCCTTCGTGTCGGCGGCGGTCAGTTTGCCGCCGTCGGTGCGCTGGTACAGCGCGATCGCGGACGGGGTGAAGGCGCTGGGGAACGCCTTCTGCTGGAGCTCCGCGGCTTTGATGGATTCGTAACTCTTGGGCAGAAAACTGCTCTCGTCGCTGTTCGAGGGCAGACTCGGCGCGGTGGCGACGATCGCCACCGCCGCTATCAGCCATGCCACGATCGTCCAGACGGGATGTCGGACGACAGCGTTGCCAATACGTCGGAACATGCGGGAGGGTCCTCCTGGGAACAGGAAGATCACCGCAACCCGGGGAGCGGACCCTGGCATCGGCGACCCCGACCGGCACCCCCGCCGGTCGAACGGTTGTCTTGGGCTCCGATCGTAGTGACCGGACGCGAGATCATTCCATCAAGGGACCTGACCCTGCCAGAGAATTTCGGACGGACACCACCGGCGCCTTCGTCGGTTCTGTGATCGAGTGGCGCGGGCCGTCACCGTATTACTTCGCCACCGGGCCGGCCGAGCCTCTGAAATTCCTCAAGTCGCCTGGTGCGTACGGTCCCTGACGGTCACCCTGATCCGCGTGACAGGAATCGCGGGACTGAACAAGAAGCACAACTTCGTGCTCCCCGTCCGGGACTCGGACGTGGTCGCGGCGGCCCTGCGTCAGGCACTGGCCGATGCCTCGCCCGAGGAGCGCCCCGGCCTGGAACGCGCCGCCGCCCTCGTCGAGTCCGCCGCCGCCGCGAGAACCTGTTGCGCGCCCGCTGGGTCCGCTCCCGGCCGGCCGCCGTCGCCTTCACGGGGAACATCTCCTCGGTCGCGGCGGTGAAGGCGCTGCGCCAGGCGGAGCCGAAGCTGAGCCTGCCGGCAGCGGTGCAGCTGCAGAAGGAGGCAGTGGCCCATTCCGAGTGACGTCCGGCGGACGATCAGGACCTCCTGCGCGTCGGTTGTCAGGTGGCGCACGAGGTCCCGTGCGAGAGAGCCGGCCGGTGTGGCCGGGTGGCTGCTTTTCGGTTCGGCGACCGCCGGGCGCAACGCCGGCGTTGCGTCACGCCGACGACGGCGACCGCCTCGATCTCGGCGCGCACCCCCTCGCGCACGGGCCGCGGGACGATCGTCGACGAGGGCGGCAGCCGTGGCCAGTCCGCGAAGACGCCCGGTACGCACGGTTGGAGGTGCCGTTCAGTCGTCCCTTCCGGCCTTCTCCTTCCGCAGGAACGTCTGGCGTGCCCAGAGGCTGAGCATCACCGCCCCGCCGACCAGCAACGGCACCGGGTCGCGGGACAGCGGGGCCAACGCGTAGCCCAGCGCCGTGACCGTGCAGACGGTCAGGGGGATGAACGCGGCGGTGCCCTCTATGCCCAACTGCAACGTCGGCCGGCCGGCGACCAGGACGCTGGCACCGCCGGGCACCCAGGGACCGGCGGAGAGCAGCAGCAGGCCGGCGGCGTCGCAGGCGTCGACCAGTCGGCGGGAGACCGCCTCGATGCCGTCCGGGCCGATCGCCCACAGCCGCAGGCTGTCACCGGCCAGCATGAGGGACAGCCCCACGACCCCCACCCACAACGTGACCCGCTGGTCGCTGCGTACGAGCCGGCGCAGGGCGAACAGGAAGCTGAGGAAGACGACTTCCGCGGCCCACAGGACGCCGACCATGCCCGTCCCCAGCCGCCAGCCGTCGCCGGCCTCCCGCAGCAGTACCCATCCCGTCATGAACACCGAGCCGGCGGTGACCACCCCGTCGAACAAGCGCCGCAGGAGAACGTGCCGGCCCGCACCGGCGTCGGCCGCGACCACCAGCCCGGCCATGCCCAGGGCGACCGCCAGCGTGACGCCGGTGACCACCACTGGACTCAGCGGGTTGCGTCCCGAGGCCTGATGGCCGGCCGACAGCACGGTGACCGCCCCCCGGTACACGCCACCGGACGCCGCGGAACCCGCCAACAGCAGCAGCCGATTGCGGATCAGGCCGCTCGCGCCCCAGGCCCGGAGCAGCAGAGAGGCCGTCAGCACCCAGCAGCCGACGGACGGCCCGTTGGCCACCATCCGTGCCGCCGGACCTCCGTTCGCCCACGACTCGCCGACAGCCAGGGCCGTTCCCATGAGACAGACCACACCGACCGCGCCCCAGACCCTGGCCACGGTCCCACCGCAGCGGCCCGTCCGTCCCTCGAGCGTGTCCGGCGACTTGCCCAACCCCACCATCCGGTGCGCCTTTCAACCGGTCCCCGCCCGCAGCGACTGCTCCGCGGCCGGCGGATCCACGCAGAGACCGTAAAAGATCTATCGCCGGTCCCGAACGCGAAGGCTGCCTGATTCACTCGTACCGCGTACGCGCAGGACGACGGCGCGCCACCGCGGAAGGTGGCGCACCGTCGGCCGCGCGCCGCTGGTGACCGGTGAGCCGTCGGTCACCGGCGGACAGGGCGCCTACCGGCGGGGGCCACCGTGGCGGTGATGGTCCTCGCGGTCACCGTCGCGGTGGCCGTCCCAGCCGTGGCCGCGCTCGCGGCGGTCGCCGCCCCAGCGGTCGCCGCCGTCACGGCGGTGGTGGTCCCGGTCCCAGGAGAAGGCGTCGACGAACCGGCCGTGGTCGTCGCGCAGGGTGGCGGTGTCGGCGTCCTCGTCCCACACGTGCGTCCGCCGGTCCTGGTACAGATCCGTGGCACTGTCGCGGCCGACGCCGGTGTGGACGCGAACCGTGGCGCGTCCGGCCAGCCGGACGTCGCGGAACCTGTAGGTGTGGCCGTCCTCGTCGGACAGCGTCCAGCCGTCCAGGTCGACGCCGCGGCGGGCGTTGTTGGTGATCTCCACCCATCTCCCGGTCAAGGAAGCGGAGGGAGCGGTCGTCCCGGCCCGGGGAGACGTACTGCACGTCGCTGATGACCACGCGGCCACGGTCGGAGGGCGGCTGGTGGTGGCCGGCGGCCGACGCGGGCAGTGCCACCGCCCCCACCACGGCCGCGGCGGCAGCGGCGGCGATCAGACGGCGGGTGGTCACAGGAACGGAAACGGACACAGGGGTCCCCCTTCGCAGGGTTCGGAGCAACTGCCGGCGAGCGGACTGCTGCCGCGGCACCGGCGGGTGCTCGGTGCGGGTGGCGGCCGGGCGGCCGCGCACCGACACCCTGCGCCCGGACATGGGCGTCGCGCGGGATAAGCGACGCCCGTTACATATTGTCCACATTCATGTGACTCTCACCTGTATCACCCATCTATCCGAGGCCGAAGAGCGGACGCCGACCCCGGGCGCTCCGCCACCCGAAAGTGAGTAACAGCGCCGTCGCCAAGAACAGTGAGCCCTCGGACGACTCCACGGCCACAGACGTTCCAGTAGCTGTAACGGGCCGACCGTATCGATCGGGTCTGACAGCCGGCGACTACAGCCGCTCCTTGTTCGCGGCCGACGGGGCCGGGGGCCCGAACAGCCCCCCGGTGCCGGTCAGGTCGAGCAGCCGCTCGACCATGGGGCTGCTGGAGCGGACGGTGACGGTCTTGCCCTGCTCGAGGGCCTGCCGACGCAGGGTGAGCAGGATGCTCAGGCCCGCGCAGTCGCAGAAGTGCACGGCGCCCAGGTCCAAGGTGATGCCGTCGACCGAGCGGCTGAGCACGTCGTCCAGGTCGCGCTGGAGCCACCCGCAGGCGTCGAAGTCGAGTTCACCCCGCACCATCACGCTCGGCCTGGCACCGTCCCGCTCGACGGCCACCTCCGCCCGGCACGGCACGAACGGCGCGCCGCCACCGCTGTCCGCGCGTGCGACGCCCTCCGCCATGAGGGACTGCGCCCGCGGCGCAGGCTCCGGCATGTCCTTCTCACCTCACCCGATCCCTCGCCCCGTCACCGGCCTCGGCTCCAGGCTCTCCCGACCGACCCATTCCCGTCAACCAATACACGAAAACAAGTACGTGCTTTTGAATGCGTGAATGCCTGGACGGTAAGCTGGCACACATGGACGGAGTGCCCGAACCACACACCGGATGGACCTTCCTGACCAACCACGCCCGGGTCCTGGCGGCCATCGCCGACGACCCCAGCACGCGCATCCGCGACATCGCCGCACACTGCCGCCTGACCGAACGCGCCGTCCAGAAGATCATCGCTGACCTGGAACGCGACGGTTACCTCTCCCACACCCGGGAAGGGCGCACCAACAGCTACCGGATCGACCCCAGCAGAATCCTGCGCCACCCGGCCGAAGCCGGGCTGACCGTGGCGTCACTGCTCTCCCTGCTCGTCCAGGACGAAGCCGGCCGCGAGCCCCGGTAGCAGGGCTATGACCTCTTGCGGCCGACGCCCGCGTAGACCCAGTACTCGGACGGGTCGTCCGGGATCTCGTCGCACGGGTCCGGGCGCCACAGGGGTACGTAGGTCAGGCCCGGCTCGACGAGTCCGAAGCCGTCGAACAGGCCGAGGATCTCCTCACGGGAACGGGCCGTCACCGCAGAAGTGGCCCGCGACCGGTACAGCTGCCCCACGGCCGCGGCGGTGTCCGGGCGGTCCTGGTTCGTGGCGTGCGTCATCGCCAGCCATCCCTCACCGGGCAGTGCCTCACGGAAGGCGGCCACGATGCCGGCCGGGTTCTCCTGCGGCGAGATGAAGTGCAGGATCGTGAGGAGGCGCGCTCCCTCGGAGGGCCGGCCCGGCCGCCGCGGGCGGCTACGCGGACCGCTGCGGCCCCGGCACCCGGCAGCCGCTGCTGGTCATCTCCCCCTACAGCAAGGTGAACGCGGTGGACCACACCGCCACCGAGCAGACGTCGATCACCAAGTTCATCGAGGACAACTGGCGCACCGGCCGCGTCGGCGACGCCTCCTTCGACCGGCGTGCCGGCACGCTGACCCACATGTTCGACTTCCGGCACCCCAACGACCAGCAGGTGCTGCTCAACCCGGACGGGTCCGTCGAGTCGGTGCGGCGGATCCCGCACCACACCCGGCCGGCGTCGTCCGCCGCCACCCACGCGGCGTACCCGCCGTACGTCCAGGACCTCAAGGCGCAGAACGCCGCCGCGAGCACCTCGGCCTCCCCGGCGCTGCCGCTCGCTCTCACCGCCGGCCTCCTCACCGCCGGTGCGGTGACCACGGGGTTCGCCCTGCGCCGCCGCAGGGGGCACGCCAAGGGCGGTACCGCGGCCGCGTAGGGCACCGGTAGCCGCCAGGCGCGCGGCGGTGGGGGGGGCGGGGGGGGGGCGGCCCCGCCCCCCCCCCCCCGGACGACAGGACCGCGGCCGCCGGGACCACCCCCCGCGCGCC
>NZ_JBEXLP010000118.1:0-18841 GCF_040610035.1 Streptomyces sp. NPDC004542 | reverse complement strand
GCCAGAACTGCTTGAGCCGGCTCGCGCCGTCCACCTCGGCGGCCTCGTACAGGTCTCCGGCACCGCGTGCAGGGCGGCGAGCGCTCCGGCCAGGCCGGCCGAGACGTCCGGCGAGGTGTCGTCGCCCAGCGCCGCCAGCGCCAGGGCGTCCAGTGCCGTCGGCAGGCACCCGGCGAGGTCGTCGTCGACGAGGGTGGCCACCCGCGCGAGGGCGTAGCAGACCCCGCCGAGGCCTTCGAAGCCGCCCGGGCCGACGGCCCGGCTCAGTGCCGGGTCGGCGGCCATCGCGGCGACGAGTTCGGGAACGGGGGCGAGTGCCGCCCGGGCCAGTTCGGTGTGCCGGGCGGAGCCGGTGAGCGCGCCGAGCTGGGCCAGGAACAGGGCCACCCCGCTGTATCCCTGGGCCAGGCCGGCGCCCATGGGCAGTACCGTCCAGCGGTCGTCGACCGCCTCCAGGCCGATCCAGTTGACCCGGCCGTGCCCGCGGACGGCCCGGCCGGCGATCTCGTCGGCGATCCCGGAGGCGGCGGCCAGCAGCGCGGAGGGTTCCGGCAGGGCGGCGGGAGCCGGGCGGGTCCGGCGGCTCACCCGGTGGTGGCGTCCGGCGGCGTCCGGTTCCGCGGACGCCAGGGTGGCCGAGATGATCCACTCCTGGGAGCGGCGGTCGACGGTGCTCATGCCGGCGAGCTTCGCCCGTGCGGAGGCGAGGCCGGAGGTGTGCAGGACCCCGTCGACCGGGCTCCCGTCCGAGGCGAAGACCTCGGGTGAGCCGGGCCGGTGGAAGAAGACGGGGACGTCGCCGTCCCACAGGTCGGCGATCTCGTGCTCGATCAGGGCCTGGCGGGCCGGGTCGCCGTCCGAGTCGGCCCAGAGCACCGCGAACATGGCGTCCCGGTCGAGCCCGTCGCGCAATACCTGCGGGTGGGTCGCCTCCTCCAGGAGGGTGGCGTACAGCATCGTCGGGCGGAGCACGAGCCGGCCGACCGCGTCCGCGCCGGCGGCCAACGGCCCGGCCGGGCCGGACAGTTCGTCGCGGTACCGGACGACGGCGTCGTACCCGGCGCGGAATCCCGCCAGGACCGCGGCCACCCGGTCGGCGCTCCTGGGCCCCGCCGCGGCGCTGTACGGCCGGTTCAGCGCGCCGGTGAACGGTACCGGGCGGCGCACCAGGCGCATCGCGTCCGTGCCGGCGTCCTCCCAGACCATCCGGGTGTCGGGGGACTCCCCGCCCGGCGCGCCGCCCAGCCCGGAGACGTCGACCGCGCCCAGCTCGCCCACCAGGAGCTGCGGCAGCAGGCAGGTGCGGTGCACCGAGGAAGCGTGCGCCCCGGCGGCCGGATCCAGCCGGGTGGTCGCTCCCTCCCGCAGCGCCGGGTGCAGCAGTGTCTCGACGTCGACGAGCACGGGCTGGTCGCCGTGCGCGAGCACGTTCTCGTAGTGCAGGTCCACTCCTTCCAGGGTGTAGGCCAGCGCGATCAACGCGCCCTGCCGACGGTGGAACCGGTCGATCTCGGCCAGTGAACGGCACGTCCGGTGGTCGATGTACTCCAGCCACCCGTAGCCGTCCCCGGCCACCCAGCGCGGGGTGCGCGGCCCCAGGCCCGGGGCCTTGGCGTCCAGCCAGCCGGCCATCCGGTCCAGCAGGGCGTGCTGGCCGACCGGCCGCGGCTTGTAGACCGCGCCGCCACCGCCGGCGAACCGGAGCACCGCCACCGACCTGCCCTGCTGGTGCAGATCCCCGAGTCCCAGCTCGACGGCGGCCAGCGGGCCCGGGTCCCGCCCGCCGAACAGCTCGTCGGCGAGCTCCTGCCGGTCGGCGGCGAGCCGCGCCAGCAGCTCGGCGCCGGACCGGGCGGTGTGCCGGCAGGTCCGGGCCAGCAGACGGGCGAGGACCGGGTATCCGGCGAAGACCCGGGCGAGTCCCGACCGGGTGCCCGCCCGAGCGGCGAAGTCGGTGAACCGGGCCGTCGCGGTGGCGCCGGACAGGTCGCCCGCGGCGCGGGCGGCGGCGAGCTCGACGACCAGGGTCCGGGCGGCAAGCCTGGCCAGCCGCCGTGCCAGCCAGTGCGCGTAGACCCCGGCGAACACCGCCGTCTCGCCGGAGTCGGCACCGCCCGCTCCGGCCTGTTCGACCAGTTCGGCGACGGCCGCCGTCACCAGCGGGCGCAGCACCGGTTCGAAGACCAGCGCCCCGTCCGCCGGGTCGGCGGGCGCGGCCACCTCGGCCCCGCAGACCTCCGCGGGCGTCTCGGGGGCCGCGGCGACCGCCCCTTCGACGAACACCGCCCACTGCGGCTTGGTGAGCCGGCCGGCCAGGCGGGCCGGAGGTTCGGCGGCGAGTGCCGCCACCAGCCGGGTGTCGGCGCCCAGTCGGGCCGAGCGGACGGACTCGCAGGCCAGCTCGACCGGCGAGCGGGGGCGCAGCCCGGCGGCCGGGCCCGCCGCCGGCGCCGCCGGCGGGTGCGGGGCCGACAGCCGTTCGCGCAGTGTCGCGGCCGGCGCCCACCAGGAGGGCGTCGCCCCCGTGACGGGACAGGCGATGTCGGTTGTGGTCACGTCCGTCACCCTTCCAGCGGTGCCGTCCGCCCGTACAGGGAGCGGCACCCCCACATTCCGCGGCGGACTACCCAGTCGACATCACCGCCCGGCCCCCCTTTCGTACGGGCCGGGCCGCCCGGCGGGAGCGGCGGGCGGCCACGGCGGCGCCGTGCCCGGGCGAGCGGACCCCCGGCGTCCGGCAGCGCCCGGCCGCGCGGTCCGGCCGCCGGTGTACGCCCCCGGGGCCGCCCGGCGGGGTACGGGAATGCGGGTAGTCGCGCCCCATGCGGCGCGGCGCACGGGTTGCCGAGACTCCTCACCGAGAGGTTCGCCCCACGCTGACCGAGGAGGACACATGGGCAATCCCCTGTCGCTGTGCGTCGTCGCCCTGGACCCGCTGCTCGAAGCCGGCGCCGTCAGCGCCCTGTCCGGCGACCCGGACATCACCCTGGTCCAGCCGGAGGCGGAGGCCGACGTGGCCGTCGTCATCTGCGACCGGGTCGATCAGCAGGAACTCGATCTGGTGGCCGCGACCGGCACCGGCCCGCACCGGCCCGCCATCATCGTGATCGCCTCCGACCTGTCACCGGCCGAGGCCGCGGACGCCATCGGCGCCGGGGCCCGCGGTCTGCTGCGCCGGCACGAGGTGAACGCCGGCCGGCTGGCGCGGACCGTGCGGACCGTGGCCGGTGGCGACTGCACCGTGCCCCCCGACCTGATCGACGGCCTCCTCGACCAGAGCACCGGGACCGATACGCATCCCGGCGTGCGGGGCCGCGGACGGGACTGGGGTCTGGACGAGCGGGAGCGCGCGGTCCTGCGGATGGTGGCCGACGGCCGGGAGACCGATGAGATCGCCAAGGAACTGTGCTACTCCCCGCGGACGGTGACCACCGTGGTCCGCGACATCACCCAGCGGTTCCGGCTGCGCAACCGCGCCCACGCGGTGGCCTACGCCCTGCGGACGGGCCTGCTGTGACCGGCCTCGTCCTCGAGGCGACGCCGGATGCCGGGCGGGGCGCCGGCACACCGCGCGTGCACCTCGGTCCGGCGGGCGGGGCGGCCCGGGACACGGTGGCCGCCAGTCTGGGCCGGGCCGGCATCGAGCTGGCGGCGGCCGGGCGCCGCGACGGGGCCGTCCGGGTGGCCGTCGGCCGGACGCCCGGCGCGGCCCTCGACGGCTGGCCGGAACCCGGCGGGGGCCCTCTGCTGCTGGTCGCCGACACCTTCACCGCCGCGGGGGTACGGCTGGCCGTGCGGGCCGGGGTGGTGGCCCTGCTGCAGTCGGCCGAGGCCACCCCGGAGCGCCTGCTCACAGCCGTCCTCGCCGCCCGGTACGGCGAGGGCCGGATGTCCCACGGCGTGCTGGTCCGCCTCCTCGACGAGGCGGGCGGCGGCGACGCGGAGCACCGGCGTCCCGCCCCCGACTCGCCGCTGACGGCCCGTCAGAAGACGGTGCTCGCGCTGGTCGCCGAGGGGCACGGCAACGCGGCCATCGCCCGTGAGCTCTCCTGCTCCCAGCACACCGTGAAGAACGTCATGTACGACCTGATGACCCGCCTCCAGGTCCGCAACCGGGCCCACGCGGTGGCGTACGGCGTCCGCACCGGGCTGATCTGACCCCGGCCGCGACCAGAGACATTGACGCAGCAAAGGCCGCGACGGGCGCTGCCGCTCCTTCCCTACTGCGCCGCCGCGCCCGGACGGCAAGCTCCGGACGTGCCCCGGCCACCCGAGGCACGACGACCTACCCGACTCCTCGGAGGTGAGCCGGTGGACCGCTGTGACGGCCGGACGACATCCTTCTCGCAGCAACGGCTGTGGTTCCTCGACCAACTGCGGCCCGGCACGGCGGACCATCTGCTTCCGCTGGCGCTGCGCCTGCGCGGCTGCCTGGACACCGAGGCCCTCGCCGCCGCCCTGGCCGACGTGGTCGACCGGCACGAGGTGCTGCGCACCCGGTACGCGGCCGCCGACGGCGAGCCGGTGGCCCACGTGGTCCCCCGGGTCGAGGTTCCGCTGGAGACGGTGGACGCGCCCGGCGCCGGAGCGGCCGGCGTCGCCGCGGTTCTCGACCGGGCGCTGCGCCGGCCGGTCGACCTGTCGGCCGCGCCGCCGCTGCGGGCCACCCTGGCGCGGCTCGCGCCCGACGACCACCTGCTGGCCGTCGTGGTGCACCACATCGCCTTCGACTTCTCCTCCTGGAACATCCTCACCCGCGACCTGGCCGCGGCCTACCGCGCCCGGACCACCGGGGTCCCCCACCAACTGCCGGAGCTTGCCCTGCAGTACGCCGACCTCGCGGCCCGGCAGCGCGAGCGGTCGGCCGGTCCCCGGCTCGCCCGCGGCCTCGGCCACTGGCGCTCGCGGCTGGCGGGCCTGCCGCCGCTGGACCTGCCGACCGACCGGCCCCGCCCCGCCGAGTTCGACGGCGCCGCCGCCGTGGCCCGGTTCACCCTCCCCGCCGATCTGGTGGCCGAGGCCGACCGGCTGGCCCGGTCCCACCGCGCCACCCGGTTCATGGTGCTGCTCGCGGCCTTCCAGGCCCAGCTGGGCCGCTACAGCGGACAGAGCGACTTCGCCGTGGGCACCCCGGTCGCCGGCCGCGGCCACGCCGCCGCCCGGGACCTCGTCGGCCCCTTCGTCAACACCGTGGTCCTGCGGGCCGACCTGTCCGGCCGGCCGGGCTTCGGCGAGCTGGTCGACCGGGTCCGGGACGCGACCCTGGCCGACCTCACGCACGCCGACACCCCGTTCGAACGCGTGGTCGGCGAGCTGGCCCCGCCCCGCGACCTCAGCCGCAACCCCCTCTTCCAGGTCTCCTTCCTGACCCTCGACGCCCAGGCCGAACCACCTGACCTGCCCGGCCTGTCGGTCGACGTGGTGCCGACCCCGGCCGCCGGGACACCGTTCGACCTGGCGCTCGACCTGCTAGGCCGCCCCGACGGCGGCATCGGGCTGCGCCTGCAGTACGCCACCGCGCTGTTCACGCCCGAGACGGCCGCCCGCATCACCGAGGACTACGTCCGGCTCCTGCGCGGCCTGCTCGCCGCCCCGGACGAGCCGCTGGACCGTGCCACCTCCGCACTCGCACCGCTGCCCGGCGGCGAGCGCCGCCGCCGGCTCGCGCTCGGTCTCGGCAGCGCCCGCGCCGTGCCCCCGCGGACCGTCACCGACCTGTTCGAGCACCAGGCGCGCCGCACCCCCCACGCCACCGCCGTCCGCTCCCGGGACGGCGAGCTGAGCTACGCCGGACTCGACGAGCGGGCCGACGAGCTGGCGCACCGGCTGCGCGGCCTCGGCGTCGGCCGCGGCACCCGGGTCGGCGTGCTGCTGGAGCGCGGCACCGGACTTCTCGTCGCGCTGCTCGGCGTCCTCAAGGCGGACGCCGTCTACGTCCCGCTCGACCCCCTGCACCCCGCGCGGCGTATCGGCCGGCTGGTCGAGGACACCGAGGCCGCCGCCGTCGTCACCACCGGCCCGCTGGCCGAACGGGTGGCCGGCACCCAGGCCACGGCCCTCCTGCTCGACGGCGCCCCGCCGCCGGCCGGTCCGTCGCACCGGCTCGAGCGGAGCACCGGCCCGCACGACCTCGCGTACGTCTTCCACACCTCCGGCTCGACCGGCACTCCGAAGGGCGTGCAGATCCCGCACCGTGCCCTGGCCAACTTCCTGCACGCGATGGCGGCCCGGCTGGAGCTGGGGCCGGCGGCCACCGTCCTCGGCGTCACCACCGCCTCCTTCGACCCCTCGATGCTGGAGCTGTGCCTGCCGCTGCTGACCGGTGCCTGCCTGGTGCTGGCCGACGGCGAGCAGGCCCGCGACCCCGAGCGGCTGATCCGTCTGATCGACGAGGCCCGCCCGGATCTGGTCCAGGCCACCCCGTCGATGCTGCGGATGCTGGTCGACACGGGCTGGACCCCCGGCCCCGGCCTCACCGTCCTGTCCGGCGGGGAGAAGCTGCACACCGAACTGGCCGCGGCGCTCGCCTCCGGCGGCGCGCCGGTCCTGGACCTCTACGGGCCGACCGAGGCCACGATCTGGACCAGTGTGGCCCGGCACGGCGCCGACGGACGGGTACGGCAGTGGGCCGCGGTGGACAACACCACCGTCCGGGTGCTCGACGACCGGCTGGAGCCGGTGGCCGAGGGCGTCACCGGGCACGTCTGCATCGGGGGCGACGGCCTCGCCTGGGGCTACCGGGGGCGGCCCGGGCAGACCGCCGGCGTCTTCCTCCCCGACCCGCACGCCACCGCGCCCGGCGGCCGGCTGTACCGCACCGGCGACCTCGGCCGGCTCCGCCCGGACGGTTCGCTGGAGATCCTCGGCCGCAGCGACCACCAGGTGAAGATACGCGGCCACCGGATCGAACCGGGCGAGATCGAGGCCGCGCTGCTCGCCCTCGACGGCGTGCGCGCCGCCGTGGTGCACCCGACGCCGGACGCCGACGGCGGTCAGCAGCTCACCGCGTACCTGGTCGCGGCCGACGCCGGGAGCCCGCCGACGCCCGACGCCCTGCGCGCCGAGCTGCTCGGCTCCCTGCCCCACCACCTGGTCCCGGCCACGTTCGTCCTGCTGGACGCCCTTCCGACCGCGGTGAGCGGGAAGGTCGACCGCCACGCCCTGCCGGTGCCCATGCCGCAGCCGGCCGGCCCGGCCGCCGCTTTGCGCACCCCGCGGGAACGGACCGTGGCCAGGGTCTGGGAGGAGGTCCTCGGCGCCACCGGGATCGGCGCCCACGACGACTTCTTCCTGCTCGGCGGACACTCGCTGCTCGCCACCCGGGTGTCCGTGCGCCTGCGTGCCGCCCTCGGGGTGGACGTCCCCGTACGGGCACTGTTCGACCACCCCACCGTCGCCGCCCTCAGCGCGGCCCTGGACGGCTACCCGCTCCTGGCCGCGGACGGCCCCCTGCCGCGGCTGACCGCACGCCCGCGCGGCGAGCGCACGCCCGCCGGCCGCTGACCCAGACCGCCTCCTCGCCCAAGGACCGCCATGACCCTCGTCGCGACCACCGACACCTCCGTCTTCGAGAAGATCGAGTCCGAGGTGCGGATGTACTGCCGTACCTTCCCCGTGGTGTTCGAGCGCGCCAAGGGCGCGCTGCTGCACACCGACGACGGCCGGGCCTTCATCGACTTCTTCTGCGGCGCCGGCAGCCTCAACTACGGGCACAACCACGACGCCGTCAAGCGGCGGATCCTCGACTACCTCGCCGACGACGGCCTCATGCACGGCCTCGACCTGCACACCGTCGCCAAGCGCGACTTCCTCACCCGCTTCACCGAGGTCGTGCTGCAGCCCCGCGGCCTCGACTTCAAGGTGCAGTTCACCGGCCCGACCGGGACCGACGCGGTGGAGGCCGCCCTCAAGCTGGCCCGCCGGGCGACCGGCCGCACCGGCCTGACGGCCTTCACCGGCGCCTACCACGGGATGTCGCGCGGTTCGCTGGAGGTCACCGGCAGCCGCCGCGCCCGCCGCGCGGGCACGGTCGCCGGCGGGGACGTGACCTTCGTCCCGTTCGAGGACGGCCCGCTCGGCCCGTTCGACTCGATCGGCCTGATCGAACGGCTGTGGGCCGACCCGTCCTCCGGCACCGAACCGCCCGCGGCGGTCGTCGTGGAAGCGGTGCAGATGGAGGGCGGGGTCTACCCGGCGGGCCGGGAGTGGCTGCGCCGGCTGCGCGAGGTCACCGAACGGCACGGGGTACTGCTGATCCTGGACGAGATCCAGACCGGCTGCGGCCGCACCGGCGCGTTCTTCGGCTTCGAGGACTCCGGGATCGTGCCGGACATCGTCACCGTCTCCAAGTCGCTGAGCGGTTACGGGCTGCCGCTCGCGCTCACGCTGTTCCGCCGCGAGCTGGACCTGTGGCAGCCCGGTGAGCACACCGGCACGTTCCGCGGCAACCAGCTCGCCTTCGTCGCGGCCACCGCGGCGTGCGAACTGTGGCAGCAGGACGGCTTCCTGGCCGGCCTCGAGCGGGGTGCGGAACGCCTTACCCGGTTCCGGGCCGACGCGGGCGCGCTCGACCCCCGCCTCGTGCTGCGCGGCCGGGGCATGGTGCTCGGCATCGACACCGCCCGGGCCGGCGGCGCGGAGCGTGCCGAGCGCGTCCAGCGCCACGCCTTCGGGCACGGCCTGATCGTCGAGCGCTGCGGCCGGTACGACGAGGTCCTCAAGGTGATGCCCCCGCTGACCATCACGCCCGGCCTGCTCGACGAGGGGCTCGGCATCCTGCTCGACGCCCTGCAAGCGAACTGACGGCCCGTCACCTCCAGGAGGAACGTGCGATGCCCCGCCCCGACCGCCGCCACCTGATCTCCGTCGACGACCTGACCGACCGGGAGCTGCGCCTGCTCGTACACCGCGGCGCCCAGTACGCCGCCGGCGAGTGCGACGGCGCCCGGCCGCTCGCCGACGCCGTGGTCGGCGTGCTCTTCCGCAAGACGTCCACCCGCACCCGGACCGCGTTCTCGGCCGGCGCGCTCCGGCTCGGTGCGCGACTGATCACCTACGGTCCCGACGACCTCCAGGAGAACACCGGGGAGAGCTCCGAGGACACCGGTGACGTGCTCTCCCGCATGCTCGACGTGCTGGTGGCGCGTACCGCGGGCCGCACCGAGGAACTGCGTGCCTACGCCGCCCAGCGGCGGATGGCCGTGATCAACGCGATGAGCGCCGCCGAACACCCCACCCAGGCCCTCACCGACCTCACCACGATGCTCGGCCGCTTCGGACGGATCGAGGGGCTGCGGGTGCTGTACGCCGGCGAGGGCAACAACACCGCCTCGGCGCTCGCCCTGGCCCTCAGCCGGTTCCCCGGCACCGAGCTGCACCTGCGGACCCCGCCCGGCTACGGACTCGACCCGGTCTTCCTCGACCGGGCGGGCGTCCACGCCAAGGAGTCCGGCGCGCTGGTCGAGGAACGGCACCACATGGCCGACCTGCCCGAGGCCGACATCGTCTACACCACGCGCTGGCAGACGACCGGCACGACCAAGCCCGACCCCGGCTGGCGGCGCGTCTTCGCCCCCTTCCGGGTGGACGCCGCCGTGATGGCGGCCTGCCCCGGCGCCGTCTTCATGCACGACCTGCCCGCGCACCGCGGCGACGAGGTGACCGGTGAGGTGCTGGACGGCCCCGCGAGCATCGCGTTCCGGCAGGCCGAGAACAAGTACCACAGCGCCCGCGCCGTTCTGGAGTGGTGCCTCGGCGGCATCCCGGCAGAGCCGGCCTGACGACCGGCCGGCCGCCGGCCCGGCGCACTCTTCCCAGGGAGGTAGCACAGCAATGTCCGACACCATACGCATGCCCGGCGGGGGGTGGCGCCTGTGGACCCACTTCGCGCTCCGCGGGCCCGGCTTCCCCGCCGCGGGGGTACTCCGGCTGGCCCCGGAGGGCCTCGCCTCGGCCGCGGACAAGTTCACCCCCGGCCAGGCGCCGGCGGGGGCGGACTGGGCGGCGTTCGAGGAAGCCTTCTCCGCGGCCGCGGTGCGCACCGCGCGCGACCTCCAGGAGATCGCCGCCTCGGCGCCGTTCCGGGCCGCGGTCGCCTGGCAGAACCGTGCGGTGCTGCGCACCGGCATCAAGCCGTTCCTCGACTGGACGCCGTCCACCGAGGGCCGCACCAGCATGCCCCGCCAGCGCGAGGAGCTGGTCGCCCACTACTGGCAGCGGTTCTGCGTCAAGAACGACACCATCGGCTTCTTCGGACCGGTCGGCTGGGGCACCCTCGACACCGCCCGGCGCGGCGTCGACGTGCACCCGGGAACCGGCCTGGTCGCGGAGTCCCGGGTCTACTTCTCCAGCTGGTCGATGGACGCCCTGGCCAAGGCGATCGACCGCGACCCGCGGGTGCGCGCGTGGGTGCCGCCGCGTCAGGTCCCGTTCGTCCGGGTGGCCGACGGCCTGGTGCGCCTGCCCGGCCGCCCGCCGCAGCCGGCCCCCGAACCGGCGCTCACCGTGCTGCGCCTGTGCGACGGGCGCCGCACGCCCGCCGAGATCACCGAACTGGCCGCCCGGGAGCTGGACCGGGACCTGCCGGTCCGGGAGGTGACCGAGGCCCTGGAGTGGCTGGTCTCGCGCCGCCTGATCGGCTGGAAGCTCGACGTGCCCGCCGGCACCTACCCCGAGCGGGAACTGCGCGCCCTGCTGGAGCGCATCGGCGACCCGGCGGTGCGGGAGCCCGCCCTGGCCAAGCTGGCGGTACTGGAATCCGGCCGCGACCGGGTCGAGCGGGCCGGTACCGACCCCGAGGAGCTGACCGCCGCGCTCGCGGCCCTGGAGGCGGACTTCGCCGGGATCACCGAGGTCGCGGCGGTCCGTGAGAAGGGGGCCCGGACCGCGCCCAACCGCGCCCTCGTGTACTCCGACTGCCGCCGGTCCGCCACGGCGACCGTGGGCACCGCCGTCCTGGAGCAACTCGCTCCGCTGGAGCTGTGCCTGACCGCCGCCCGCTGGATGACCAACCGGTACGCGGAGGCCGTCGGCGCGCGCATCCACGAGGCCTACCTCCAGCTGCGGGAGCGGCACGGGCAGGTCGACCTCGGCTCACTCTGGTTCGCCTGCCTGCCCGCCCCGCACCCGGAGTCCCTCACCGACATCGAGCGTGTCCAGGCCGATCTGCGCGAACGCTGGGGGCGGATCATCGACGCCCCGGCCGGCGCCCGGCGGGTCTCGCTGTCCAGCGCGGCCATCGCCGACCGGGTGCGCGAGGCGTTCCCCGAGGGCGGGCGCGGCTGGTCGCTCAGCCGGTACGTCAGCCCCGACCTGATGATCGTCGCCGAGGACCTGGGCGCCGTCGAACGCGGCGAGTTCCAGCTCGTCGTCGGCGAGCTGCACGTCGCCATGAACACCCTCGGCCAGTCGCTCTTCGTCCACCAGCACCCCGACCGCGGGCGGCTGGTCGAGGAGACCACCCGCGACTTCCCCGGCCCGCGGCTGCTGCCCATGCTGCCCAAGGAGCTTCCCCTCAAGTGGTCCGCCCGCAGCCGGCAGTCCCTGGAACGGCCTGAGGACCACTACGTCGCGCTCGCCGACCACA
This sequence comes from Streptomyces sp. NPDC004542, assembly GCF_040610035.1. Classification (NCBI taxonomy): domain Bacteria; kingdom Bacillati; phylum Actinomycetota; class Actinomycetes; order Kitasatosporales; family Streptomycetaceae; genus Streptomyces; species Streptomyces sp. NPDC004542. The sequence goes on along the minus strand of NZ_JBEXLP010000118.1, from coordinate 7,257 downwards.
GCGCCGACCCGCACCGCCCGCGCACCGTCCGCTGCGGCGAGGTGCTGGTGGAGGAGCGCGAGGGCCGGCTCGCGGCCGTGCTGCCGGACGGCTCGGTCTTCGATCTGCTCGACGTGTTCTGCCACGCGCTCACCAACCGCGTGATGGACCGCTTCACCCTGCGCCCGGACGGCGACCACTCGCCCCGGATCACCATCGACTCCACCGTCGTCGCCCGGGAGAGCTGGCGGTTCACCGGCTCCGCGCTGGCCGCCGCCTTCGCCGACGACAAGAGCGAGGCCCGCCGGTACGTCCGGGCCCGGCAGTGGCGCGACACCCACGAACTGCCCCGCTTCGTCTTCGTCGTCTCCCCCACCGAACCCCGCCCCTTCTTCGCCGACTTCGACAGCCCCGTCTACGTCAACATCCTCGCCAAGGCCGCCCGCCGCCTCGCCCGCAAGGACCCCGACGCCCACCTCACCGTCACCGAGATGCTCCCCACCCCCGAACAGGCCTGGCTCACCGACGACCAGGACCGCCGCTACACCTGCGAACTACGCCTCGTCGCCGTCACCGGCTGAACCGTCCGACCGGAACCGCGCCGCCGGGCCGCGGTCCACCCCGTACCGCCGAACCGGGCCGGGCTCCTGATGCGGAGCCCGGCCCGGTCGCGTGTGCGGTGCCCGCCCTGCGAGGCCGGTGGGGGTGGGGGGCGGTTCACTCGTCGTCCCCGGCGGTCCGGTGGACGCGGCGTCCGGGCCGGGTGGGCGACGGCGCAGGTCACGCGCCGGGCCCGGCGAAGCGGTGGCCGGGTCGCCGGCCCGGATGCCGACGACCCGGTCGGGCGCCTGCCGCCCCGGCGTGAGCGGCAGCGGCACACCACGGGGCTGTGTGCACGGGCTCGCGCCGGTCGGCACGGCCGGGCCGGTACGCGGCGTGGTCCTGCCCTCCGGGGTGGGGCGCGACCGGATCCGCCGACGCCGGGAGGGCGGAGGCACTCGGCGCGCCCCCGCCCTCCCGGCCGTCGCATCCGCCGGTGTCAGCCGGCGTCCTCAGCACCCCCGCCGCCGAGGATGCCGGTGACGGTCTCGGCGAGCCGGCCGAGGTGCGGGGGCTTCATCACGCCGAAGTGGTCACCGGGGATGCGGTGCAGCGTCACGTCCCCGGTGAGCTCGCGCCAGCGGGCGAGGTAGTCGGGGAACGACTGTCCGGAGGCCACCTCGTGCTCGCCGTCCGCCAGTTCGTCGCTGGCGATCAGGTGCAGCCGGCCCGCGTACCGGCGGTGCCGGTAGGTCAGGCACATCTCCATGACCTCCCGCCACATCTTCGCGGAGGGCAGCCAGACCTCGCCGGCGCCGTGCTCCGGCAGCGTGATCCCCACCTCCGGGTCGACGTCGTCCACGAGGTGTTCGAGCAGCGCCAGGGCCTCCGCCCGCAGCGCCGAGGTGTCCTGCTCGGGCGGCGCGGCGGCCAGCTCCGTCAGCTTCGCCACACAGCTCTCGATCAGCCAGTACTCCCGCCACAGCTCGATCCGCTCGTGGTTGTCCAGTCCCGGGTCGAGCAGGATGAAGGTGACCTCCTCGCCCTCGGCCGTGAGCCGGTGCGCCATCTCGCTCGCGATACCGCTGCCGCCGCACCAGCCGAACAGCCGGTACGGGCCGTGGGGCGCCTCGGCCCGCAACTCGGCCAGGTAGCGCTCCGCCATCCGTTCCGTCGAGGGGACGGGCCCGTGCTCGGCCTGCAGGCCGGGCCAGGCGAAGGCCGCGACCGGCTGGTCGGGGTCGAGGTACGGCACCAGCGGGCGGTACCAGTGGGCGCTGCCGCCCCCGGGGTGCACGCAGAACAGCGGGGGCCTGCTGCCCTCGCGCCGCAGCCAGACCAGTGACCGGGCCGCCGGTTGACCGGCCTCGGCGGCCGCGGCGAGCCCGGCCACGGTGGGGTGCTCCAGGAACGAACGGACGGTCAGCTCGATGCCGTGCCGTTCGCGCAGGAGGGCGATGATCCGCAGGACGGCCAGCGAGTGCCCGCCGAGGACGTGGAAGTCGTCGTCGGCACCGACCCGCTCCACCCCGAGCACCTCGCCCCAGACCTCGGCCACGGCCCGCTCGGCGGGGGTGCGCGGGGCGGTGCGGGCCGACGTCGCGGCGGGCCCGGGGGGCTCGGGCAGCGCGGCCCGGTCGATCTTGCCGTTGGCGGTGAGCGGGAGCGCGGCCAGCTCCGCCCAGGCGCCGGGCACCAGGTAGTCGGGCACCCGCCGCCGGAGCTGCTCGCGCAGCGCCGCGACGTCCAGCGGACCGTGCCCGGGTTCGAGGACGACATAGCCGGCCAGCCGCTTGTGGCCGTCCGGTCCCGGATGTACCGCGGCCGCCGCCGCCCGGACGGACGGCAGGCCGCCGAGCGCGGCCTCCACCTCGGCGAGTTCGACCCGGTGGCCGCGGATCTTCACCTGGCCGTCGCGCCGGCCGATGAAGGACAGCGTGCCGTCGGCGTCGCGGCGGGTGATGTCCCCGGTGCGGTACAGGCGCGCCCCGGGGACGGTCCCGGAGGGGTCCGGCACGAAGCGGTCCGCGGTCAGGCCGGGGCGGCCCAGGTAGCCGCGGGCGAGTCCGGGACCGCCGACCAGGAGTTCGCCGGGCACTCCGGCCGGCACCGGGTCGAGGTTCTCGTCGGCCACCAGCACCCGGGTGTCGGTGATCGGCGTGCCGATCGGCACGCCGCGGTCGGCGTCGGCCTCGGTCACCCCGCGCAGCGCGGTGCTGAAGGTGGTGCACTCGGTGGGGCCGTAGCCGTTGGTCAGCGCCACGCCGTGCGCCAGGGCGGTGCGCACGTGCGAGGGCGAGAGCGCGTCGCCGCCGGCGAGCACCTGCCGTACCCCGGCCAGCGCCTCCGGGCGGGTCTCCACCATGTGCTGGAACAGGCCGGCGGTGAGCCAGAGCAGCGTCACGCCGTGCCGGCGGACCACCTCGGCCAGTTCGTCGGCGGTGGTCGCCCCGGGCGGGCAGACGACGAGCCGGGCGCCGTTGGCCAGTGCTCCCCACACCTCCAGCGTGGACGCGTCGAAGGCGAGCGGCGCGTGCAGCAGCAGCACCTGGTCCGGGTCGAGGTCGGCGTAGTTCGGGTCGTGCACCAGCCGGACGATCCCCCGGTGCGTGACCTGAACGCCCTTGGGCCGGCCGGTGGAGCCCGAGGTGTAGGTGACGTACGCCAGGTTGTCGGGGACCGTCCCCGCCTCGACGGGGGTCTCCGGCAGCCCGTCGAGGACGGTCCACCCGGCGTCCAGGGGGACGCCGCGGAGGCCGGCGAACCCGGCCAGGCGGGCGGTGTCCCGCGGGCGGCACAGGACCACGCCGGCACGGACGTCGTCCAGGACGTAGCCGATGCGCGCGTCCGGGTAGCCGGGATCCAGCGGCACGTAGTACCCGCCGGCCTTGAGGACGGCGAGCATGGCCACCACCGCCTCGACACCGCGGTCCAGGCAGAGCGCGACCGGCTGCTCCGGGCCGGTGCCGAGCCCGCGCAGCAGATGGGCCAGCTGGTTGGAACGGGCGTCCAGTTCCCGGTAGGTCAACCGGCGCCGCCCGTCCTCCAGCGCGATCGCGTCGGGGCGGGCGCGGGCGGCGAGCAGCTCGGGCACGCAGACCTCGGGCAGCGGCCGGGTGACGGCCGGCGTCCCGCCCGCCGGGTCCAGGCCCGGGGCGCGGAAGGCACGCGGGTCCGCGTCGGCGTCGTCGGCCATCGCGGTGAGGACGCCCAGGAAGGCGTCGCCGATCGCCGCCAGCCGCTCCTGGCCGGCCCAGCCGGGCCGGCAGGTCATCCGCAGCTCGCCGGGGAAGGTCCACACGTCGAGGGTGAACTCGTTGGGGCTGTGGTCGTCGACCGTGCCGATGTCCGCGCGCTGCTCGTCGAGCACGTGGAAGTCCAGGTAGGCGAAGACCACCTCTACGAGCGGTGCGCCGCCGCCCCACGCGCGCTGCATCGCGGGCAACGGGTAGCGCCGGTGCGGCCACAGGGCCACTTCCTCGGCGAACACCGACCGCACCAGCTCGCGCCAGCTCGGCGCCCGCAGGTCGACGGCGAACGGCACCGTGTTGAGGTACATGCCCCGCACCCGGTCGCCGCCCGGCAGTTCGGGCCGGCCGTTGGTGACGGCGCCGGCGAGGAACCGGTGCTGGCCGCTGATCAGGCCGAGCACCTTCAGGTGGGCGGTGTACAGGACGCTCTTGAGCGAGGTCTGGGTGTCGGCGGCGAGCCGGCGCAGCCGCGGCTCCAGGTGCGCCCAGGGCAGCCGCACCTCGGGGGCCGGCGAGTCCGCCTCGGCGAAGGCGCTGTCGGCGGGCAGCCGGAGCCGCTCGTGCCCGGTGATCCGCTCCTGCCAGAACTCGCGGTCCGCCGCCGAGGCCAGGGCCCGCTTCTCCAGGCGGACGAAGTCGGCGTAGCGGACCCGCGGCGGGCTCGCGGGCGGGGTCGCGGTGCCTCGGGCCAGCTCGCGGTAGGCGGCCCGCAGCTCGCCGATGACCGAGTGGTGGCTCCAGCCGTCCAGGATGGCGTGGCACTCGACGTGCGTCAGCAGCCATTCCCGGTCGCCGACGAGGTGGGCGTGGTAGCGCAGCAGCGGGGCGCGGCCTATGTCGAACGGGGTGCGCCGGGCCTCGGCGCGGAAGTCCCCCACCCGCGCCCGCTGTTCCTCGGGCGGCAGGCCGCGCAGGTCGGTGACGCCGGTCTCCGCCTCCAGGCCGTCCGCGGTGTGCACGAGCTGGAGCGGTTCGGAGTACCCGGTGAGGTCGAAGGAGGTACGCAGGATCTCGTGCCGCTCGATCAGCAGGCGGACCGCGCCGGTGAAGGCCTCGGCGGAGAACGGGCCGTCGTCCAGGATCTGGAAGGTGCTGACGTTCAGGTAGGTGTTGCGCACGGGGTCGGCGAGCATCTCGTAGACCATGCCCGCCTGGACCTGGCCCATGGGGTAGGCGTCGGCCAGCCCCTGAGGGAGCCGGTCCCGGTCGCCCGGGGCCAGCAGCTCGAAACGTCCGGCCAGGGTGGTGTCCTGCGGCTCGGCCGCCGGCCGGGCGGCCGCCACCGGGGCCAGTTCGGCGACGGTCTGCCGGGTGAAGACGTCCTGCACGGTGAGGGCCAGCCCCTGGTCGCGCAGTGCTCCGACGGCCCGGATGGCGCGCATGGAGTCCCCGCCGAGCTGGAAGAAGCCGTCGTGCACCCCGACCCGGTCGACGCCGAGGGCCGTGGCGAAGGCGTCCGCGAGGGTCCGCTCGATCGCCGTCCTGGGGGCGGTGAACGCGCCGGCCAGGTCGGGGCGCGTCCGGTCGGGTGCGGGCAGCGCCGAGCGGTCGGTCTTGCCGCTGGGCGTCAGGGGCAGCGTCTGGAGCGGGGTCCAGTGCACGGGCCGCATGTGTTCCGGCAGCCGCCCGCGCACGTGCTCGCGGGCCGCCTCGATGTCGGCGGAGGGCGGCACCAGGTATCCCACGAGCTGCTCGTCGTGCACGGCGACGGCCGCGGCCGCGACGCCGGGGACCTCGGCCAGCACCGCCTCGATCTCGCCGAGTTCGACCCGCTGGCCGCGGATCTTCACCTGGTGGTCGAGCCGGCCGAGGTACTCGATGGCGCCGTCCGCGCGGTACCGGGCCAGGTCGCCGGTACGGTACAGCCGCCCGCCGGGCTCGGTGGCGAAGGGGTCGGGCACGAAGCGGTCGGCGGTGAGCGCCGGACGGTTCAGGTAGCCGCGGGCGAGCTGGACGCCGCCGAGCAGGAGTTCGCCCGGCACCCCGGTCGGCACCGGCCGCAGGGAGGCGTCCAGGATGTAGGCGCGGGTGTTGGCGATCGGGCGGCCGATGGTGACGGGACGGCCCGGCTCGCACCGGGTCGCGGTGACGTCGACGGCGGCCTCGGTCGGTCCGTACAGGTTGTGCAGCTCGCAGCCGATCCGCTCGTGCACGGCGGCGACCAGGTCGGCGGGGAGCGCCTCGCCGCTGCACACCATGCGGCGCAGCGAGGGCAGGGCCGGCAGCGGCCCGGCGAGGAAGGCCCGCAGCATCGACGGGACGAAGTGGACGGTGGTGATCGCCTCGGTGCCGATCAGCCCGGCCAGGTAGGCCGGGTCGCGGTGGCCGCCGGGGCGGGCGAGCACCAGCGTCGCGCCGGTGATCAGCGGCCAGAAGAACTCCCACACCGAGACGTCGAAACTGTAGGGCGTCTTCTGCAGCACCCGGTCGTCGGCGCCGAGCCGGTAGGCCTCCTGCATCCAGTGCAGCCGGTTGACGATGGCCCGGTGCTCGACCAGCACGCCCTTGGGGCGGCCGGTGGAGCCCGATGTGTAGATCAGGTACGCCGGGTGCTCGGGGGCCGCCGCGACGGCCGGGGTGCGGACGTGGCGGCGGGGGAGGTCGCCGGTGATGTCGACCAGGTGCGGTGCGTGGCCGCGCACCAGGGGGGTGAGCCCGGGGTCGGTGATCACGGCTTGGGCGCCGGAGTCCGCCAGCATGAAGGCGAGCCGGTCGGCCGGGTAGTCCGGGTCGAGCGGCAGGTAGGCGCCGCCGGCCTTGAGCACCGCCAGCAGCGCCACCACGAGGTCGGGACCCCGGTGCAGGCAGACGCCGACCACGGACTCGGGTCCGACGCCGAGGGTACGCAGGTGGTGGGCGAGCAGGCCGGCCCGCTCGTCCAGGTCCCGGTAGCTGAGGCGGGCGCCTTCGAAGCGCACCGCGTCTGCGTCGGGGGTCCGGGCGGCCTGGGCCTCGAACAGCAGCGGGAGGGTGCCGGCCGGGTAGGGCCGGCCGGTGGCGTTCCAGTCGACGAGCTGGCGCTCGCGCTCCGCCGCGGGCAGGACGTCCAGTTCGTCCACCGGGGTGTCGGGCGCGGCGACCGCGCTCTGAAGCAGCCGGGTGAACTGCGCGGCGAACCGCTCGGCCGTCGCCGGGTCGAACAGCGCCGAGGCGTAGTTGACGCCGCCGGACAGCGAGCCGTCCGGCTGCTCGGCGAGGCCCAGGGTGAGGTCGAACTTGGCGGTGGCCTCGCCGACCGGCAGCCGCTCGGCCGTCAGGGGGCCCATCGCCGCCGGCGCCGGCGAACCGGCCGCGTCCTGCCACAGCAGCATGGAGGAGAACAGCGGGGTGCGGGCGGGGTCCCGCTGCGGTGCCAGCTCCTCGACCAGCCGCTCGAAGGGCAGTTCCTGGTGGGCGTAGGCGTCGAGGGCGCGTTCGCGGACCTGCCGCACCAGGTCCGCGAACGACGGCGCCCCCGACAGGACGACCCGCAGCACCAGCGGGTTGT
>NZ_JBEXLP010000117.1:0-19095 GCF_040610035.1 Streptomyces sp. NPDC004542 | reverse complement strand
CACCGACCGGCTCAGCCACGGACTCGTGCTCGATCGTCATCTCACTCACTTGGCGTCTCCATGATCAACAGATCCGCCGTTGATTAGACACTCCCGGCGGCTGATTGCTGGGCAGTTCCCGCAGTGGTCGGGGCTACCGGTGGAGCGTTTTCCCTCCGGTGGCACGGTCAACGCCATGTACCGGCTGGGCGACGGCATGGTTGTGCGGCTGCCGTTGGTGCGGGGCGGAGCCAAGGCTGTAGCGATGGAGCAGGAGTGGCTGCCCCGTCTCGCGCCCCGGCTGCCCACGGCCATTCCGGAGGTGCTCGGGGCCGGGGAGCCCGCCGACGGGTATCCGTGGCCGTGGTCGGTGTATGGGTGGCTGGCGGGGGAGCTTCCCGAAGCGGGGGCACTGAGCGAGCCCGTGCTGCTGGCCAAGGATCTGGCAGAGTTCGTAGCGGCGATGCGGAGGATCACCCTGCCGGGGGCGCCGCAGGCCCATCGCTGCGGGCCGGTCAGCTCGCTCGACGCGGAGACCCGGGCGGCGATCGAGGAACTGCGTGGGATCCCGCAGGAGGACGTCGACTGCGATGCCGCGGCTGCTGCATGGGAGGACGCGCTGCGGACCCCGGACTGGGACGGGCCCCCGGTATGGCTGCACGCCGATCTGATGCCGGGCAACTTGCTGGTCGACGGCGGCAGGCTGGCCTCGGTGATTGACTTCGGGTGCACGGGGGTGGGAGATCCGGCCTGCGATCTGTTCCCGGCATGGAATCTGCTGCCGGCCGATGCACGGGAGGTCTTCCGCGAGGCGCTGGGCGTGGACGACGCAACCTGGATCCGCGGCCGGGGGCGGACGCTGTCGCAGGCACTGATCGCACTGCCGTACTACCGGAGAACGAACCCGGCGATGGCCTTCAACGCCCGGCACGTGATCCGGGCGGTGCTGGGAGAGACCTGAGGTCTCCCAAGACTCCGCCCGCAACACTGCGAGTCCGAACCGGATCGCTGGCGACCACCACCGTCGAGGTTGACAAACCTGATTCCACAGAAGGAGCGGAACGGTCGTTCGGACGGCACGTGAGCTGACCCCGGATTCGTGGAGTCCCTGAAGCCAGGCTTATGGTCCTGGCCCGAAGGAGAACCACGAGCAGTGCCAGCACCACGTAAGTACCCGGACGAGCTCCGCGAGCGGGCCGTCCGTGAGGTCCGCACCACCGGCCGTCCGATCGCGCACGTCGCCAAGGACCTGGGCATCCATAAGGAAGCCCTGCGCGGCTGGGTCCGCCAGGCCGAGGCGGACGCCGGCGAACGCGACGACCGGCTGACTATCGCCGAGCACGAGCAACTGAAGCAACTCCGCAAAGAGGTAGCGGAGTTGAGGCGACGCGGATGATTGTCGGCTGGCAGGTCGCGAACCATATGCGGACCGAACTGCCTTTGGATGCCCTGGAGATGGCGTTGTGGAGACGGAGGATCAAGAAGGGCTCTGGCCTCATTCATCACGGTGACCGCGGGTCGCAATACGTATCAATCTGGCTCACGGTACCTACGCTGAGCCCAGGCACCGTCGAAGCCGTCATCGACGCCGCCGGACTGGAGTTGCTCCACCGATCCGAGTGGTTCATGACGACCGATCTGACCGAGCATCCGCAGCACGCGCCCGCCGCGCCGTACGAGCGCGAGGTCCGCACGGAGGGACCAGTCACGGTCGTCTCCCTCCATGACTCCTCCGGAGATGTGGCGGCGCGTGGCACCATCGCCGTGGTCGGCGCCGGTGCGATCGCCGATCGCATCGAGACGGACGCGGCGCACCGGCGTCGCGGCCTGGGCCGCGCCATGATGAGCGCTCTCGCGGAGGCCGCCGTGGCCCAGGGCGCCCGTACCGGTCTTCTCATCGCCAGCGAGGAAGGACAGCGCTTCTACTCCTCCCTCGGCTGGCGCCACGAAGCCGACGTCCTGATCGTCCGGGGGCCGGTAGCTCCCTCCACCCGGTAGGACTGGCTCACACTGGCCGATCCGCCCATACGTACGGCGCACTCGTGCGGATCCCACCGAGCGAAGATGGTGAGCAACAGTTCCCGAGTTCCGCGTTCGTCCCTCAGGTCCCGGGCACCACTGAGAGAGCGGACCTGGGTCTGGTACCTCGTCCGTAGTGCGCGACCCTCACCCCTGTCGGGCTTCCTTCAGTCTGGGTGAAGTCGTGGAGGCGTGGGTTGGCTCTGGCCGTAGTACGCGATCTGCGTGAGTACCGGGCGCCGGTGAGCGAGGGGGAGCTCGCCGAGTTCGAGACCGATGTGCTGGCGGGGTTCGTTCTCGCCAGGGCTGACTGGTTCGGCCGTCCGCTGCGGGAGATGGAGCCTGCCGATACCGATGTCTATTTCGGCAAGCACAACGTCGAGTTACACAACTTCACCAGCCGTGTGGTCGAGTGCCCGCTGGACGAGATGAACCGGCCGCGGGCCTCGGGGGAACCGCAGTTGGGGATCCCGCCCAGCGAAGCACAGATCGAGGCTGGCGGCGGACGTGGGGCTGCGGATCAACGAGGCGTGGATGCTCGACCTGGACGATGTTCGGTGGAAGCTGGGCCGGTTCGGCAAGCTCAACGTCCCGCGCGGCAAGGGATCCCGGAGGCGTGGGCCGAAGCCGCGGCTGGTGCCGCTGATCAACGGCGCCGACCGGAACCTGCGGTGGTTCATCGAGGATGTGTGGGGCCACTTCGACGCCGATCACACCCGGCCGGGCGCCCCGCTGTTCCCCTCCGAGCGCAAGAACCGGGACGGCTCGTGCTCGCGGGCGCCCACCGACGTCTTCCGCCGGTCGCTGGCCGAAGCCGCCGCCCAGCACCTGCCCGCCGGGACCGGGAAGCTCACCCCGCACGTGCTGCGGGCACTTCTGCGCCTCCCAGCTCTATCTCGCCGGCATGACCTTGTTCGCCATCCAGGAGTTACTCGGGCATACCTGGACCGGGATCACGGCCCGGTATATCCACATCCACGGCACCCATATCGAAGACGCCTGGGTCGCCGGACAGCAGCGCGCCACCGACCGATGGAAAGGACCGGCCCAGTGAAGTGGAACCTTCGCCTGGCGGCCGCTAAACGCGGCATCTGGAAGGCCAGCGAACTCCAGCGGATGCTCGCCGCACGCGGCGTGCTGATCAGTGCGGGGAAGATGTCGAGCCTGTGGTCCGGCCAGCCGAACACCGTCAAGCTCGACGATCTGGACGTCATCTGCGCGGTGCTCGGCTGCTGCGTCGAGGAACTGCTGCTGCCCGAGCCGGAGACGGTGCCGGAGTCGACCGACCTGGAGCTGTTGGAAAACGACAGCGGATTGGCGGTCCGCTCCTGGATCGAGAACCGCACCGCCGAGCTGCCCGCCGGGTTCACCCGAGACGTCCGCGCCTGGCTGCTGGTCCTGCTCGACGGCGACAGCCGTACCAAGCCCCGCTCCCACAACTGCGTCTACGTCTGCTTGGGCGGCATCCGCCCCCTGCTGGAGAACTGGGCGACGACCCGTGGGCACCTGCGCGAGATCACCGTCGTCGACGTCACGGCCGCGCTGTCACCCCTCGCGGATGGCAGCGGCGCAACGCCATCACCGCACTGCGCTCACTGTTCCGCTTCGCCAAGAAGCGCGGCCTGATCTTCGCCAACCCCACCACCCGCCTCAGGATGGAAGACATCCCCGCGCAGCTTGCTGCCGATGACCGACGCCGAAGTGAACGGCTCGGCGAGCTGCCCCACCATACCCTGCTGGCCTGGCTCGCCCAGCGTCACACCACCTGGCCGAAGACCCCCAACCGGCACGTCCTGATCAACGCGAAGACCGCCCTGGGAACCGGGCCCGTCAGCCCCGAGTACCTCAAGCGGCACCTGCTGCACCAGGGCGTCTACCTCGAACGCATCCGCGGCGACCGGGTCCTGCACGAGGCGCCGACCCGCTGCACCTCGCTCTGGTCTTTAACCTGTCCCACACCACCGCGAGCAGCTACGCGGCCATCGCCCAGAACCTGCTCGACGACACGGCTGCTGTCGAGGAGCTGCCGTTAAACCAGTGGCGTCCCCGTCGACGAACCTCATAGCTTGTGCACTTGTGACTGACGCTCCGAAGATGCGCCCGAATCCACACGACCTCGGACGGGTGTTCAACGAGGTGCCGGAGCTCTACGACCGGGTCCGGCCGGGATACCCCGACGAGCTGTTCGCGGATCTTGTCGCCGTTACCGGCGTGGCCGACAGGTCGTCGGTGCTGGAAGTGGGCTGCGGAACCGGTCAGGCGACGCGCTCGCTGGCAGCACTCGGATGCTCAGTGACCGCCGTCGAGCCGGGCGCAGACATGGCCGCACTCGCTCGCCAACGGATGGCCTCCTTCCGTAACGTCGCAGTCGAGACGTCGACGTTCGAGGAGTGGGACGACCGCGGTCGACGCTTCGATGCTCTCGTGGCTGCGTCGTCGTGGCACTGGGTCGACCCGTCGATCGGCTGGCAGCGGGCGCACGACGTGCTCCATCCCGGAGGTTGGATGGCGCTGCTCGGCCACGTCGTTGTCCGTCGGCCGGGAGAGCCGGAGGTGTATGCCGAGACCGCCGATCTCCACGAGCAGTTCTGCCCCGGGAACCCCGACTGGGGTCATCCTCCCCTGGAGGACGACGTGCGCACCACCGACGAGGGCTGGGGCCTGGTCGAAGACCCCGGAGGACTGTTCGGCCCAACGATCGTGCGCTGGTACCCGACCGTTCAGTGGTTCAACGGAGACGGCTTTGCCGATCACCTCCGCTCGTTGTCGCTGTACCGGAGGCTCGACCGCGACGTCCGTGAACCCCTGCTCGGCGCCGTAGCCGAGCGCATCCGCACGCGGATGGGCGACCGAGCATCACGCCGTTACCTGAGCGTCCTCCGTGTTGGACAGCGCGCCCAGTGGTGAAGGACCTGCCGATTCAGCGGCAACGGACCCACCGTACTTTCACGCCTGCCTGCGGAAACGCCGTGGGTTCCCATTGAAAGCACCTCAGTCACGCTGACCCCACGGCCGACACGCCGGTAAGAACGCTGTCACCAGCCGCAAGCAGCGGTGATCTTGCGAGGGTGTCACCCGTGTGGGTGGGTCCGGGGTCGTACAGCTGCGCGGGGTGAGGCCCCGAGAGGACGATCGACGACCGTGGTCCGTACGCCTTTGGACCTTGACTACCTGGTCGAGCACTGGAGGCTGTTGAAGGACGAGCAGGCGCTTGTGTCAGGCAAGCGTGGTGCGACGTGACTGGGCTTCGCCGTATTGCTGAAGTTCTATACGCAGCACGGTCGGTTTCCCCGGGGCCGGTTCGAGTTTCCGGGCGAGGCGGTGGAGTTCGTCGCGCGGCAGGTGCAGGTACCCGCCGCCGAACTGGAGGCGTGTCCGCCCGTAAGGGGAGGTGAACCTCGATATGGACGCCGCCTCGACCTTGCTGCGGTCATCGTGCCCGGGCCTCGGGCTGCACTGGACCAGCAGATCCCACCCTGGAACCCGCAGACGGCGGAGCCTCCGCCGATGCCGGCACAGCGGTAGCGGGACCGTTCCGAAGCCTGCCACCTATGCGAGGCGGCTGGAACGGTGAGCTCAACAACGCGCGAAGAAAAAGTAGTTGTGCAGGAATGCCCTGTTCTGGCAGCGGAGTACATCCGATGCTGCTGAGGGCGGGCGTTCGTCGGCTGCTGGGTAAGGAGTGATTGGGTGTGTCGCGACGCAGGAAGATCACGGTCATTGGGGTCGCAGTCGTGTTGACCGTATCAACGTCGTTCTTCTGGCTGCTCGACACCCCGGACACCGGCCAGCTGGTCGCCGCCTCAGTCCAGGGCCCCACCGGTATCGTCACCCTGGTGTGGGCGCTGATGCAGTCCTCGGTCAACCCGCAGCCCGGAGTTGCGGCGATCGATACCGGAAACGCCAGGGCCACCACTGGAGGCCGGGCGTCAACCGGTGTGCAGCGCGCGCAAGATGCCGGGAGCGGGCCTGTTCGAGCGGAGCGAACCGGAGACGCCAGTGCGGACGGGCCCGGCACTGTCGCCGCAGGCCTCACCCTCCTCCGGACCCGCCTCCTGACCCAGCCGTGAGAGGCACGGATCAGGAGCGGGAGCGGGGGATCGCTTCGGCCGGGAGCCTCCCTGAACGCCCGGTCGTCGGTCAGGGCTGGATGTTCTCCAGGTCCTCCAGAAGGCTGGGGTGCTTGGGCTCCCAGCCGAGCGCCTGCCGGGTGTAAGCACTGGACGAGGGTTGGTCGCTGGCGAAGATCTCGCCGAAGGGGCCGAAGGTCTCCGCCGGCACCGACTCGACCGGCAGGCCCAGCCGTCGGCCGATGACCGTGGCGACGTCGCGAACCCGGTCCCCCTCGTCGGCCACGGCGTGCCAGGAGGTGCCCGGTTCCGCCTGTTCCAGGGCGAGCCGGAAGAGGACTGCCGCGTCGAGCGCGTGGACGGCCGGCCAGCGCTGTGCGCCGTCACCCGGGTGACCTGCCACTCCGGTGCGGCGTGCGATGTCGGTCAACAGGCCGGCGAATCCGCCGGAGCCCTGGTTGTGAACCGTGCGCGGCAGGCGTACGGCGCTGGTGCGGACCCCGCGGCAGGACAGGCCCAGGACCGACGTGACCACACGGTCGCGGCCGCCGACCGGTCCCTCGGTCATCAGCGGGTCGGCCTCGGTGGAGGCGCGGCCGGGTATGTGGGGCGTACCCGAGCAGGTGACGAGAGGGCGGTCGCTGCCGGTGAGTTCCTCGCCGAGGGCCGCGAGGGCGGCACCCTCCTCCGCGACCGACTTCGCGAGGGTGTCGGAGCTGCTGAAGTCGTGGTCGAACGCGAGGTGGATCACCCCGTCGGCCCGGGCGGCGCCGGCGCGCAGGGTGTCCAGGTCGGCGAGGGCTCCCCGGAGGGGCTCGGCTCCGGCCGCCTCTGCGGCCTGCGCGGACGCGTCGGAGCGAGCGAGTGCGAGGACCGTGTGGCCGTTGTCGAGCAGTTCGGCGACGACGGCGGAACCGATCAGGCCGGTGCTGCCGGTGACGAAAACGCGCATGGGAAAACTCCCCGGAAGTGATGGGACTCTTGTCCCATCACTCTACCCAAGTGATGGGACAAGAGTCCCATCGCCTAGGATGGTGACCATGGGCAGATGGGAACCTGGCGCACGCGAACGCCTCGTCATGGCTGCCGTCGACCTGTTCACCGAGCAGGGGTACGACGCCACGACGGTCGCGCAGATCGCCGAGCGCGCAGGAGTCACCAAGAGCACCTTCTTCCGGCACTTCCCCGACAAGCGTGAGCTGCTGGTGGCCGGACAGGAGACACTGAGCCGACTGCTGGCCGACGGGATCGCCGACGCGCCGGCTGACGCCAGCCCGCTCGAGGCGGTCGCGGCCGGCCTGGAGCGCGCGTCGGCCGCGATCGGCCCCATGAGCCGCGAGCTCGCGCCTCGCCTGAAGGCGGCCGTCGCCGCCAGCAGTGAACTCCAAGAGCGTGACGCCCTCAAGAGTGTCAGCCTGGCGGCCGCGATGACGACCGCTCTGATCGCCCGCGGCATACCCGATCCGACCGCGGCTCTGGCGGGCGAGCTGGGAGTCCTCGCCTTCAAACGGGGATACGCCCAGTGGTCCGAGGGCGACCGTGCCGGCACGGACGAGCTCGCCGGGTACACCCTGGCGGCCCTCGACGAACTGCGTGCAGCGAGCGCCTCCCTGGGCTGACCGGCAACCTCACCCGCCGGCAGACGATGGCGCATCCTAGGGCCAGGAAGGCTTCGTCGATGTCGTCGCGGAACTTCCAGCGGATCCGCAGGCGGCGCAACCGTTGCAGGTGGGCGAGCGCCGGCTCGACGCCTCAGCGGTGGGTGCCGAGTCCGCAGCCGTACTCGGTGCCTCGGCGGGCACCCGGCCATCCGGTCTGCTTCGCCGGGAGAGGGGTGCTGGGCCGCGGCCCGCTCGCCTGCGGCGCCAGTCCCGGCACAGCCGGCCGGTCGCGGAGGTGCTCGCCGCGGATGAGGGGGCGGCTTGGGGTGCTTCTGCCAGCAGGCCGAGCACGGCCCCAGGCCGGCATGGCGCCGCAGTCCCCCGCATCCACGGCAGATCCGCGGCGGCTGCTTCGGCGGAGCACGGACCATGAGGCCGTCGGGGCTGTCTCCCCGGTGAGGGCGGGATGGTGACGCCCGGCACCGGTTGCCAGGCTGTGAAGGCCGAGCCGGACGGGCGGGCGCCTTGGGCGAACGCGCATCGCGTTGACCGTTGCACAGGACGGGGCTGGGGGTGCGTGTGGCCGGGGAACCACGGAGACGACGCGCTCCTTTGCCCCTACAGGGCTATGCCCTCCCACGCCCGCGTGAACAGGACCGGCAGCGGGGCGGAGGGCACCGCGGTCAGGTGTGATGTCGACCGGTACTCCCTGGCCAGGGGCAGCAGGCCGAGTTTCGACGCCTCGATCGGGAGGCGAGGCGGCTTCCGCTCCTGCCAGGCACCCGGCAGGAAGAGGGAGCGGCCCGCTCGTGAACGGAGGGCACGCAGCACTCGGCCCGACGCGTGCAGCTCGGCCTTCGCATTCTTGAAGCGGCTGGGCTTCCAGCCGGTCCACGCCTTGACGTTGCGGTCTGTCGGGTCCGGCAGCGCCAGCAGCATCAGGTAGAGGCAGGCGGCGTCCTTGCCCAGCCCGAAGGCCTCGGCGCAGTCTTCGACAAGATGCGGCACGGACCGTGCGGGGTTCTGTTCCCAGCCCGGGGCGCGCTCCCCGTCGGTGAGCAAGTGCGCTCCGAGCGCGGCGAAGCCGTCGCTCAGCAGCAGCCGCAGGTCCGCAACGGCGGGCAGTCCCGAGGGGCTGGGCAGCCACTGGGAGGGCAGTACGGAGTCGAGGTAGGTGTCCAAGGTGTCCAGCAGCGGATCGTCGGGTCCCTTGAGCGCGGCGGGGTCCACACGCAGATGACACATGTCGTACGTCGCGTCGGCCATCTCCGTAACCGCCGGGTGAGCGGTGAGCGCTCTTGTCGAAGGGGGCGGGCCCATCAGGTAGTTGCTTTGCAATGAGAAGAGCATGAGCGGGCCGGGGGCAGAGGACAGCTCCTCGCACAGCCGGGATATCGCCGCGCCGGCCGCAGGGCGCGACGGGTCACCGGCCGGGGTGCGGTAGGCGAGCCAGGCGGCGATTCTCGGCAGGGCCAGCAGGTGCGGTTCGCCCACCAGCCCCTCGTAGCGGGGAGTCAGGCAGTCCGCCCCGGTGGCAAGCTGGCCGAGGAGAGCGGGCAGCCGCAGGTGGGGCCACCAGCGCCGGTTGTCCCCGCGGGGCTGCCGAGTCATGGCCGCCTCGCCCTGGGGCGGGAGTATCTCCTTGGCGGCGAGGGGCAGGAGCGCGGTGGGTACGGGCAGGGGGCTGCCCAGTTCCTCCAGCCACCACTCGGCGGCCCGGTGCACGTCGGGCCCTGTGGCCCACAGCTGCTCGGGATCGTCGGGAAGGAGCTTGTCGTAGAACGCCGTGAAGAACCGGGGGCCGAGCGCGTCGGCCAGTGCGGCGACCGCTTGTTCCGCCTCCTTGTGCCGGATCTTCCAGGGTTCCAGGTCGGTGGAGCAGCGGGCGGAGAGGTAGTCGTCCTCCTCGTCCAGTTGGTGCGGCGCGCAGGGGACGTGCGCGGTCAGCAGTGCGGTGGCCTCCGCCCGGGAGAGGCCCAGGCGCTCCGCGAAGGCTCGGGCGAGCTCCGGGCGGGCCGGTGCCGGTCCGTGCTTGCGATACAGCTCGGTGAAGCGCGTGAACCATGCGCCCGGACGCACGGGCTCCAGCACATGGGCGCGCGTGAGCTTCACGCCTGCGAGAGCCAGTGGACCGTCCTCGGCGTAGGCGCCGTCCGGGGCGTACTCCCACAGTGTGCGCCGGGGGTCTCTGCCTCCACTGGCCAGGACGTAGGCGACGGAGGTGGCCGTCCGGAACACGGCTCCGGGAAGCGGGGCGTTGATGTCGGTACGGTCCGCGGGAACCTCGCAGTGGACGATCCGCCAGTGGCCCGGTTCAGCGGTGACGAAGGGATGGGCGGCGTACGTCATCAGCGACCGGGCCGCCGAGCCGCCCGGCGGCGAGGAGACGGCGCACAGGGCGAGTGCCGCGGCGCACGCGTGGGTGCGCCGGAACCGGCCGTCGCGCGGCAGGCGGCCGAACGTGGTGGTGGCCTGTCCCAGATCACCGCCCCACACGGCCGTGCCCTCCTTCGCGAGCGCCATCATCTGACGGCTCACCTTGTCCTCCGGCTCCTGCGACCCTGCGTCGGCGGTCGGTGATACATCGTCCTCGCCAGGGGTGAGACGCCCGACCAGCCGCCGGAGTCCCGCACGGCAGTTGACAGCCATGACCAGGCGCCGGGCGGCCTGGCTGTGCATCGGCTCGCCCAATTGCGGCAGCGCATCCAGGATGGGTCCGCGATTGGGTCCCCGAACCCCCTCAAGCTCGACGTAGGAGGGTTGAAGCTTCCCCAGCAACTTCTCCACCTCTGCACGCGAGACGGTGTCGGGCAACTCCGCCATCAGCAGCGGTACGACGTCCACCGCCGCGAACTCGGCCGCCGCCTCCGTGTCCTTGAGGAGAAGGTCCGCCGCCACGCCCACGTGCACGAGCCGGCCCAGCAGCAGGACCAGTTCATCGAAGCCGACGCCCGCGCGCAGCTTCGCCCGCTCGCGACCGAACCAGGCCTGGATCTCCGCGTGCCCGATCGGGTTGTCGAACAGTTCGGGAATCCGCTGCCAGCCCTTGGTGTCGTGCGGCTGGTACCAGCTGTTGGACGCCAGGTCCTGGGTGGTCATGTCGAGGTCGGCGCGTACCCGTGCCCGCAGCTCCCGGGCGAAGCGCTCGTCCGCCTGCAGGCGCTCCAGCTTCGGCCGGTGGCTGAGCTGGATGCTGTACAGCTCCGAGGGGCCGAGCAGCTCCGGAGGGTCGGCGACCGGGGCCCCGTGCTCCAGAAGCAAGTCGATCAGGTCGAGAGGTGTCTTACCGTCGGTATACTCGCCGAATCGTCGGTAACGGAACTGCACGGGCACACCGTCGGCAGCCAGTTTCGACGCGATCCGCTCGGCGATCTCGTACATGACGGGCCAGGGGCCGTTCCGTTGACTGCTCGACAGGACGCACGCGGACAGCCAGGCGGCGGCCTCGCCGACGTGCAACCCCGGGACCTCGCCGGTGAGCAGCGCCAGTGCACCGGTGCGTTCCAGCAGCTCCCGCCACACCCTGGAGCTGTCGCCGAAACCCCGAGGACGCAGCCTCAGCACTTGGCGGGCGGCCTGCGGCGCGTGCCTGCTCAGCAGGTCCAAGGCCGGGCCTTTGAGGCAGTCCGTCCAGAACTTGTCGTCCGACAGCGAGACACCGCCGACCGCGAACATCTCCCCGAGCAGCGTGGCCAGTTCCCTCTCCGGTTCGAGACCGGCGGCCTTGGCGAGCTTGCGTACATCGGCGGCCAGCTGCGGGTACACCTCCGACGACGCCTGGACACGGCGGACTGCTATCTGGCGGAACCCTGAGAGATCTGCCTCGGTCGCCTCTCCCTTGACGGCGAGCTCGCGAGCCCAGGCTCGCAGGACCGTGGCAGAGAGGGCCTTGCCCTCGGCGTATGTGAGGTAGCGGCCCAGCAGCCACTGCTTGTCGGCCTTGCGCGCCTGCACCCGCTCGCCGGTGCGGGCCCGCCCGAACCAGGCGGCGGCCGTCGCATGCTCGCCCTGCCGCAGCGCGAGGTCGGCCATCTCGTCGAGAAGCGTGATCAGCAGCGCGGGGGCCGACTCCTCCATGCCCTGGAGGACACTGTCGACGTTCGCCTTGTGGGCGAACTTCCACTGCCGCGTGCATTTCTGCAGTTGCAGGAGCTTCTCGGTCGCCGGCTCCTCGAAACCGGGGTGGGCGGCGATGACCCGCTCAGGGAAGGGAAGGGAACCGTCGGAGGGGTCCGGTATGCCGGTGGAGAAGCAGTCGTCCGGCTCCCAGCGCTGCCCGCGCATCAGGCGGTCGCGGTACGGGATGAGCTGTTCGGGAAGCACCTGGGTCAGCGTGCGGCCGTCGAATCCGGCGTACGTACGGGCCCACAGGCCACCGTCGCCCAACTGGTCGGTCAGCTCGACGGACTCGGCCTCCAGAGACTCCCGCCACAGCGGGTCCGTGTCGGCCAGGGCACGCGGCACACGGACACCGGCCGACGCCCACTCACCCGCCTGCAGACGGCACGCCTCACGGTGGTTCCGCAGATGTGTCGTTGCGCCCAGCAGGGCCGCGAGCCCCGGAGCACCCGCGAGGCCATCGGGGAGAGTCTTGATTCTCCGCCCCTGCGGGTTGCGGTAGACCACCTCCAGGTCAGCCGTCAGTTCCGCGGTGTAGCCGCCTTTTTCCACACGCCTGCTCATGCGCCGGCCTTCCCCCGCAGTGCTGGTTTCGATGATCGCACGCTACGGGGTGCCACTGACAGCGCTGCTCAGCAGGCCTGGCGATCGCAGCCGGCAGACCGGCCGGAGGGGTCGCCGGCCCGGACTGGGTCCCTGTCGGACGATTCCCGCGGCTGTCGGGCAGGACCGCCGAGCGTGCCCGGCGCCAGTCGCAGGTCACGATCGAGCCGGCTGAGGAGAGCAACTCGGGCAGCGCTTCCCTGGCCTACATGCCCGCGGTACCCAGCATCGCGGTGGTGCATCAGTCCCGACAAGGTGGTCAGAAACAGCGCGAGTTGGGCTCGATACATCATCTGGGCGAGGCCCGGGTCCTCGCCCAGATACTTTGGTGTTCCCAGTACGTCAACGCCGTCAGGTGGCTCTCCATCACTTGGTCACGGCCGCTGTAATAGACATAGGCGGCCTCCGTGCCGACCATCGGCGTGGGGACCATGACACCTCCGGTGAGGAAGGTGGCGCCGTGGTCCGCTGCCCAGGTTGCTGCCGCGCGTGCGTGCTCGGGAGTGTCAGAGCTCAGGTTGACTAGCCTCAATACCAGTGACTTAGTGGCCTGGCTTCGCGGGTGTCTTTGTTGACGGGTTGATCGGGGCGGTGCGCCAGTGCGGGGCGATGGCCACGTCGTCTGCTGGGTCCCGGGCGGGCTGAGGCCAGGAGTAGTGCTCGTCCCCGTTTGACACCGAAGTTGGACATCTTGCGTTTGACGACGCGTGGGTTGGAGCGTCTGCGGCGGGTGGGTAACAGGCGCGCGGTGATCTCGCGGAGTCCGTCGGTGAGGGCCGCGGTCAGGTGGTCAGGGGGAAAAGGCCGCCTGCGCGGTGACCTGGCGGCGTGCGAGGCGGATGCTGCGGGTGAAGGAGAGCCGGTCGGGGTCGAGGCCGGCCTGTGCGGCGGCGTCGTGCATCAGGGTGCGGATGGCGTGGTGGACCAGCAGGTGTGCCCAGACCTCCTGTTCGACGCCTTCGGGTGAGCGGGACCGCAGGACCTGGGCGGGTCCGCGTTGATGGGTCTTCAGCTCGTCCAGCGTGTTCTCGAACTCCCACCGCTGGTGGTAAAGGGCGGCCAGCTCGGTGGCCGGGGCAGCGTCGGGATCGAGGACCGTGGTGATCAGCCGGTAAGGGGCGTCCTGCTCAGGCCGCCCGGGACCGTCCAGGGTGTACTCGATCACCCGGACCGCTTCCGGGTCGGCACGCTTGCGGTGGTCCCTGGCCGCGACGATGTCTGACAGGTACGAGCCGTCGGGGAGCTCTTCGCGGACCGGCAGCACCTGGTGGGAACGGATGCGCCACAGCAGGTCCGCGCCGCCGGCCGAAGCCGCTCGCCACAGCTCCAGGCCGGTGAAGCCGCGGTCGGCCAGCAGCAGATCGCCCTCGCCCAGGTGGTCGAACAGCTCGCGGGCCAGCACGGGCTCAGACGTGGTGAACCGGCCGACAGCCGCAGCGGTGATGGCGTGGGTGCCGCACTCGGCCAGCGCGACCACCCGCACCTGCGGGTACGCACACCGCTGGGTGCGATGGGTCTTCGGGCGCCCGAAATGCGCCGCGTTCTCCTGGCTGTCCGGAACGTCGAAGACGGTGCCGTCGACGGCCATCAGCCGCCATCGACCGTAGAAGGCACCCCGGGTCGCTTCCGTAGCCAACGGCCGTGCCACCGAGGCGAACAGGGCCTTCAGCGGCTCCGGGCCGAGTTTCGCGCGAGCTCTCGAGATCGCCGCTGTGGTCGGCACCTGCCACGACCCCGACCAGCGTTTCGCCCAGGTCAGCCCATGCGTCAGCAGCCGGGCGACCTCTTCGTAGCCCTGGCCGGAGAACAAGCACATCGCCAGCACGAAGTAGACCACCACGCGCGGCGGCAGCAGCCGGTTGCGCTGCCCGGACCTCCCGCAGTCGGCCACCACCCGATCCACCAGCTCCGGCGGGAACGACCGCGTCAGCAGCCCGACCGCGATGCGATCCGACAACCGCTCGTCCGTCCCCAGCTTCACCTGACCCGGCCGTGGCATCCCGGCACCTCCCCGCCACGCACCCTACCAGCTGACGACCTTAAGTCACTGGTATTGTGACTAGCCTCGATCTTTCCCTCAAGAAAGATCGAGGCTAGGGAGCCGTATTGATTGGTTCATGCCGGTAGCGGAATGCCTCTCTGGCCTTTCATCGTTTGTGCCTCGACAGGGCGCAGGGCCAGCCGGTATGTTCGAAAGATGGTGGGTGAAAATCATGATCACGAGCGTGGTGTGGGAGACGAAACCCATAATGAAATCGGTGGCGGGCAGTTTCACGGCCCGGTATTTCAAGGTCGCGATTTCGGAGAAGTGAATATCGGTACACCGATTCCGGAGTATGCTGCTACCTATTACAGGAAGATGCGGGAGCGTCTAGATGAGGAGGAGCGGCGAGAAGGGAGAGCGCGCAACGAAGAGCTCAGGTCCCTGAGAGCCGAACGCGTAACACTGATGCTCCGACTCGTACTCTTCACCCTATGGTTCCTTTGGGGGAGCAGTGTGCATTACGATGACACTCTCTCCTTTTCCGCGGGCATCATTCCGGCGGTTGGACTTGTCGCTGGGCCGATTATTGCAGTCCTCGCGTGTGCGGCGCTTTGGAGAAATAGGGCGCGCATGAATGAGGTCAAGCGTCAGCATTCCTGAGAACCCATGACGCGATCTTGCTGAGGCGCGTGGTGTGACCGAGCGCTTCGGTTGGCACTTCGTCAGTTCAGGTGACACTTTGGGCGCTGGTCTCGCAGGTGGTGCGGTGAGCCGTGACACGTTAGTTGGAACCTGGTCACGAGAGTTGGAACCAGTGACTGCGTGCCTCGGGGACCGACTCATGGGCTTGCTGCGGCTGTGTGTGGATGGGGTGATGTGGAGGAACGGCGCAGGTCTGCCGCGGTGGCGCCCACCACAACGACGGCGCCGAGGCATAGCAGGCCACCGCTGACGAGGGCTGCTGCTCCCGACGTGGCGTCTGCGACGAGACCTCCGCGCATGTTGCCGATGTCGGGTCCCGCTTGCCCGACGATCTGTTCGGCAGCGCTGACGCGGCCGAGTAGTTCGTGCGGGGTGTGCATCTGGACGACGGTGCTCCGGGAGACGACGGAGACGGTGTCGGCGGCGCCGGCTATGACGAGGAAGGTCAAACCGGCCCATGGGTTGGGCGAGAAGCCGAACAATGTCAACGCTGCGCCCCAGGTGGCGGATCCGCCGAGCATGGCCGGGCCGGGGCGGGGGAATCGTGTGAAGGTTCCGGAGAAGAGCGACGCTGCGACGCCGCCGACGGCGATGGCTGTGAGGAACAGCCCGAGGGTGCGGGGGTTGTCGCCGAACCGTTCGGCGTTGACCAGGGGGAACAGGCTGATGGGCATCGACAGCACGGTGGTGGCCAGGTCTGTGAGCAGGGCCCCTCGAATGACGGGGGTGCGTGCCAGGAAGGACAGGCCGTCCAGCACTCCGCGCAGGCCGGGCCGTGCGGGCTCGTCTCCGGGGTCCATCTGCGGCAAGCCGAACGCGCCGTAGAGCGCGGCGATGAAGGTCAGGGCGTCGATCAGGTAGCAGGCGCCTACTCCCAGCCCGCCCACGATCAGTCCGCTGAGTGCGGGACCGAGGAGCATGGCGCCCTGGAAGGCGATTCGTCTCAGCGCCAGACCCGCGGCCAGCTGGTGCTTGGGCAGGAGGTGGGGAATGAAGGTGCGCGAGGCGGGGCCGCTGCCTGCGCTGAAGCAGGACTGGAGTGCGACCAGTCCCAGAACGCCGACGGCAGGAACGTGCCCGAGGAAGCCCTGGAATGCTAGGAGGAGCGAACATACGGCCTGTCCGCTGATCGTGAGCAGGTAGAACTTCCGGCGGTCCACCCGGTCGACGAGCGAGCCGGCGAACAGCCCGAGTGCGACGAGCGGAATCGCCTGGGCCAGCCCGACGGCACCCGTCCACCTGGTGCTCTTCGTCATCTGCCAGACCTGGAACATGACGGCGATGAGCGTCATCTGGCCGCCGAAACCGGACAGTGTCTGCCCGATCCACAACCGCCGGAACGGTGGCGAGGACCGTAACGGAGTCACGTCGATCAGCGTGCGCTTCAGTCCCATGCGGGATCCTCCGCCAGCTTCTCAGCGATCCGGTCGTGGAAGCTCTTGCCCTCCAGAGCCCGCTCG
This sequence comes from Streptomyces sp. NPDC004542, assembly GCF_040610035.1. Taxonomy (NCBI): domain Bacteria; kingdom Bacillati; phylum Actinomycetota; class Actinomycetes; order Kitasatosporales; family Streptomycetaceae; genus Streptomyces; species Streptomyces sp. NPDC004542. Next base: position 2,558 of record NZ_JBEXLP010000117.1, on the reverse strand, counting down.
ATATCCGTGACGACCTGGGAGAGCGGGTAGGGAATCTCGGCCTCCAGGTCAGCGACGGCGGCCTCGGTGGCCCGCCATTCCGCAGCCAGGCGATCCACGATGCGGTGGGCTTTGTCGGTGAGCGTCACCTTCTTGGTGCGTGCGTCGTCGCCCACGACGGTCTGGACCCAGCCGGCCGTGCGCATCGCGGCGACTTTCTGACTGAGTGCCGAGTGTGTGCGCTGGACCGACTCGGCCAGTTCCGCGATGGTCATGGGTCCGCAGGCGTGGAGCCGGAGCAGTTCCATGACGAAGCTGGGCTTGAGCCCGTCGATCTGCTGCTCGGAGTAGACCTGAGCGATGTCGGCGTCCATTGACGCCTGAAGCAGGCGCAGGGGGCGCCAGCGGCTCTGCTGCGTCGGGTCGAGTCCATGGGGGTCGGCCATGAGCGCATCATAACAGTGCTTATATAAGCACTGTTACTTCTGCCAGCGCCGGGCCGACGATCGGTCCACGACATATGCGGTGAGCCGAGCGAGGCTGTGAGTGCGACGGCCTCGGGGTAGGCCACGAGCTCAGTCCGATGCCCAGACTGGGGGTCGGTCAGAGCCGCCTATCCGGAGGGCATGCCGGTGCCGGAATCGATCTTGTCGATGGAGGGCGACATCACCGCCGGCCCGCAACCGGCCCAGGTTCTCGACCTGCTGACCAGCCTCGGCGACCGCGTCATCTGGATCAGCGGCAACGCCGACCGGGAAATCCTCGAATACCGCCATGTAGCGTCTCAAATCCAGTTTCATAATCTCACCGTCCGCTTCATATCGACTGAACTTATGAAGCGGGCCGTGAGACACCGCAGGTCAGTGGGCTGCCCAATCCGGCGGGGTATCGGTGCCCCTTGAGGAAATGCACCAGCCGCTGAGACAGCCACAGATGAAGCGTCGTGAGACACCGCGAGAAGCCGCAGGTCACGCGCTCGGTGTATGCAGCGGAGCGCGAGATCCTACACGCCAGGGGCAACGCGACACGATCCCCGACCCGATCGCCCCCTGGGCAGTCGAACGGCTCCGCGAAGACCATCTCGACCTTCTCAGCTCGCTGCCACGATCACTCTCCCTGTCCGCGAACGGCCTGGGAAAGGTGCTGTTCTGCCATGCCACCCCGCGCGACGACGAGGAGTTCGTCCTGGTCGACTCCCGCCTCGACCGCTGGAAGGAAGTCTTCAACGGACTCGATACCGACATTCGTACCGTGGTCTGCGGCCACACCCACATGCCGTTCGTCCGCCTCGCCCACGGCCGACTCGTGATCAACCCCGGCAGCATCGGCATGCCCTACGGACGAACCGGAGCACACCGGGCCCTCCTGGGCCCGGGCGTCGAACTCCGCACCACGACCTTCGACCTCCAAGCCGCAGCCCCCCAGCTCAGCCAGCACTCGTCCTACCCCGACATCACCGAATGGGCCGACTACTTCCTGCACGCTCGCGCGACCGACGCCGACGCCCTCACAGCCTTCGCCCCACGGGACGGACGCGACCACAGCCCGTGACACTCGCTCCCCAACCACGACGGCAGGAAGCCGAACACCGAATACACGATCAACGACGCCTACCAATCTCGCCCCCCGAAATCGTGTGGCAGCTGCTGGAGGAGGGACGGACGATCGAGCCGGAGGACCTGGCCCACATCTCGCCTTACCTGACCGAGCACATCAACCGGTTCGGCGAGTACTCGACGCACGAGTTCGGCATCCAGCCCGACGCGTACGACCCGAAGCGCGACGTCGACTTCACCCCGCTGCGCGAGCAGGACCTGACCGCCGCCGGCCTCGGCCAGGCCGCCTGATGCCGGGCGCAGCCGGAGTGAGCGGCGAGACGATGAACACCCCCGTGCGACAGGCCGGTGTCTGTACCGGCGCGGTCACGAGGGCGACCTCGGGGCGGTTACGACGGAGCGGAACCGCCATCGGTTGCCGTTCGCTGACGCCTGTAGTGGCGTGCTGCGCGCGCACGGTTTCCGCATGACGGCTTGCACCACTCCTGCCGTCCGTGGCTCTTGACGAAGTAGCGCACGCAGCGGGGCGCGGTACAGGATCGCAACTGCGTGCGCTGTGGGCCGCTGAGAAAGTCGATGGCGGCTCGGGCCAGAGCCGCGACAAGCCGAACGTACGGATCGTTCTCGGCAGACAGCAGGCGAGTGGTAGGGACTCCTTCGACGGGCCAGTCCATCTGAGGGGCGACCAGTTCCCGCTCGGCAGCCGTGTTGAGGTGGGCCACCGCCTGGTCGGCACTCATCAGGCGATGGGCGTCCGGCGGGCTGGGGGGCGCGGGACTGACCGCCCGGGCGAACAGGGCCCTGACTGCACGCCGAAGCTCGATGATTGTGCGCCTGAGGTTTTCATCCGCGGCGAGTTCCCCCGCCAGAATGTGGCCGGCCAGCAGATCTCCCTGCTCCTGGATCCAGTGCGTTGTTCCCTGGACCGTGAGCCTTTTCCATCCTCAGTCTGAGCTGGTCAGATGAAGGGTCAGGACGGCCTGGACGAGTTTGGTGATCCGGGTGGTTGAGCACCGGAGCTTG
>NZ_JBEXLP010000116.1:0-19420 GCF_040610035.1 Streptomyces sp. NPDC004542 | reverse complement strand
GCCTTCCAGGGCACGATCAAGTCGGCGGTCGCCTTCGGGGCCCTGCTCTCCCAGGGCATCGGCGACACGATCCGCGTCTCCCTCTCCGCGCCTCCGGTGGAGGAGGTCAAGGTCGGCAACCAGATCCTGGAGTCCCTGAACCTCAAGCAGCGCGGCCTGGAGATCGTCTCCTGCCCGTCCTGCGGCCGCGCCCAGGTGGATGTCTACAAGCTGGCCGAAGAGGTCACCGCGGGCCTGACCGGCATGGAGGTCCCGCTGCGGGTCGCCGTCATGGGCTGTGTGGTCAACGGCCCCGGCGAGGCCCGCGAGGCCGACCTCGGTGTCGCCTCCGGCAACGGCAAGGGCCAGATCTTCGTCAAGGGCGAGGTCATCAAGACCGTCCCCGAGTCCAAGATCGTGGAGACCCTCATCGAGGAGGCCATGAAGCTCGCCGAACAGATGGAGGCGGACGGCGTCACCTCCGGCGAGCCGTCGGTCTCGGTGACGGACTGACCACGGGTGGTGCCGGTGGCGGGCCGGCGGGACCTCCCGGTGGGGTCCGGCAGTGTCAGCCGGTCTACGGTCGAGGACGGATGGGGCCGGCGGGGCTTGCCGGTGAGGTCCGGCAGTGTCAGCCCGTCCGGCGTTTGAGGACGAGGCCCGTTCGGGGCCGAAGCGGGGGTCTGGGGGCGGCAGCCCCCAGAAGGCCCGACGGCACCCGACGGCACCCGACGCCCACGTCCGAACGAGCGCCAATCGAACACGGGTCGGCACGGCCGAGCTTCCGCAGGTACAGTGCGGAGATCAGCAGACCCTCAGCGTGAGGCCCCGCACGTGTTGACCCAGACCACCTCACGGGTGCTCGAACCGAGCGACCTGGACGCCGCGCTCGCCGTCCTCGACCGCGAGCCCGTCGCCAACGCCTTCGTGACCTCCCGCGTCCAGATCGCGGGCCTCGACCCGTGGCGGCTCGGCGGCGAGATGTGGGGCTGGTACGAGGACGGCATGCTGACCTCCCTGTGCTACGCGGGCGCCAACCTCGTCCCGATCTGCGCCACCCCGCGCGCCGTTCGCGCCTTCGCCGACCGTGCCCGCCGGGCCGGGCGCCGCTGCTCCTCCATCGTCGGCCCCGCCGACTCCACCGCCCTGTTGTGGCGCCTGCTCGAACCGCACTGGGGCCCCGCCCGCGAGATCCGCACCCGTCAGCCCCTCATGGTCACCGACCGGATGCCGGCCGACATCGCTCCCGACCCCTACGTCCGCCGCATCCGCAAGGACGAGATGAACACGATCATGCCGGCGTGCGTGGCGATGTTCACCGAAGAGGTCGGTGTCTCCCCGCTGGCCGGCGACGGCGGCCTCCTCTACCAGGCCCGCGTCGCCGAACTCGTCGGCTCCGGCCGCTCGTTCGCCCGCGTGGACGAACACGGCAAGGTCGTCTTCAAGGCGGAGATCGGCGCGGCGACCTCCCAGGCCTGCCAGATCCAGGGCGTATGGGTGGCCCCCGAGTACCGCGGGAGGGGACTGGCCGCCCCCGGCATGGCGGCGGTCCTGCGGTACGCGCTGGCCGACGTGGCCCCGGTGGTGAGCCTGTACGTCAACGACTTCAACACCTCGGCACGGCGCACCTACCAGCGGGTGGGGTTCCAGGAGGTCGGCGCGTTCATGAGCGTGCTGTTCTGACCGGGCCGGGCCGGGCCGCGCCCCGCACCGCCCCACGGACAGCCGAGGGGCATCCCGATGACCGGGCCGCACGGCGCGGTCACCCCCCTGTAGTCTCCCCGCATGGACGTCGTGATCGGCCCACTGGACCTCTCAGCCCATGTCGACGAGGCCTTGGCCGTCCAGGCCGTCGCCTTCGGACTGGGCCCCGACGAGGTGGCCGTGCGTCGCCAGATCGTCCTGCGCCACATGCAGTACCCGGGAGCGAGGGCGCTCGGCGCCACGGTCGGCGGGCGGCTCGTCGGATTCGTCTACGGCATGCCCAACGACCGCGCCCACTGGTGGTCCACCGTCGTCGAACCGTACCTGCGGGCCCGCGGCCACGCCGACTGGCTCGACGACTCCTTCGTGATCACCGAGCTGCACGTCCACCCCGACCACCAGAACCGCGGCATCGGCCGGCGCCTGATCACCACGATCACCGACACCGCCACCGAACCGCGCTCGATCCTCTCCGCGATCGACACCGAAAGCCCGGCCCGCGGCCTGTACCGCTCGCTCGGCTACCAGGACCTGGCCCGGCAGGTCCTCTTCCCCAGCGCCCCCAGGCCGTACGCGGTCATGGGCGCCCCGCTGCCCCTGCGCCGGAAGTAACGATTTCCGGGCACGGCGGCCGCCCGGCTAACCTCCTTGCCATCACCCTTACGCGGCAGGAGTACGAGAACCATGGCCAACGCACCGGTCCAGCGCATGTCCCAGTTGATGGCGAAGACCCTGCGTGACGACCCCGCGGACGCCGAGGTCCTCAGCCACAAGCTCCTCGTCCGCGCCGGCTACGTCCGCCGCACCGCCGCCGGCATCTGGAGCTGGCTGCCGCTCGGCAGGAAGGTCCTCGCCAACGTCGAGCGGATCGTCCGTGAGGAGATGGACGCGATCGGCGCGCAGGAGGTGCTCCTGCCCGCCCTGCTGCCGCGCGAGCCGTACGAGGCGACCGGCCGCTGGGACGAGTACGGCGCCGAGCTGTTCCGCCTGAAGGACCGCAAGGGCGGCGACTACCTGCTCGGCCCGACCCACGAGGAGATCTTCACCCTGCTGGTGAAGGACCAGGCGTCCTCGTACAAGGACCTGCCGGTCATCCTGTACCAGATCCAGCACAAGTACCGTGACGAGGCGCGGCCGCGGGCCGGCATCCTGCGCGGCCGCGAGTTCCTCATGAAGGACTCGTACTCCTTCGACCTGGAGGACGAGGGCCTGGCCCGGTCCTACGCCCTGCACCGCGAGGCCTACCAGAAGGTGTTCGCGCGTCTCGGCCTCGACTACCGCATCTGCGCCGCCACCGCCGGCGCGATGGGCGGCTCGAAGTCGGAGGAGTTCCTGGCCCCGGCCGGTGCCGGCGAGGACACCTTCGCGGACTGCCCGAACTGCGACTTCGCGGCCAACACCGAGGCGATCTCGTACGAGCTGAGGCCGGTGGACGCCGACGGCGTGGCCGCGCTCGAGGAGATCCCGACCCCGGACACCCCGACCATCGAGACCCTCGCCGCCCACCTCGGAGTCCCGGCCTCCGCCACGCTGAAGAACCTGCTCGTCAAGGTCGACGGTGAGATCGTGGCCGTGGGCGTCCCGGGCGACCGCGAGGTCGACATGGACAAGGTCGAGGCGCACTTCGCCCCGGCCGCCGTCGAGCTGGTGACGGCCGAGGACTTCGTGGGCCGCCCGGACCTGGTCCGCGGCTACGTCGGCCCACAGGGTCTGGGGGAGAAGGTCAGGTACATCGCCGACCCGCGCGTGGCCCCCGGCACCTCCTGGATCACCGGCGCCAACAAGGAGGGCACGCACGCCAGGAACGTCGTCGCGGGCCGGGACTTCGAGGCCGACGCCTACGTCGACGTCGTCGTCGTCCAGGAGGGCGACCCCTGCCCGAAGTGCGGCACCGGCCTCAAGCTGGACCGGGCCATCGAGATCGGCCACATCTTCCAGCTCGGCCGCAAGTACGCCGACGCCCTCAAGCTCGACGTCCTCGGCCAGAACGGCAAGCCGGTCCGCGTCACCATGGGCTCCTACGGCATCGGCGTCTCCCGCGCGGTCGCGGCGCTGGCAGAGCAGACCGCCGACGACAAGGGCCTGTGCTGGCCGGCCGAGGTCGCCCCGGCCGACGTGCACGTGGTCGCCGCCGGCAAGGCGCTGCAGACCGAGCTGGCGCTGGAGGTCTCCGAGAAGCTGCGGGCGGCCGGGCTGCGCGTCCTGGTCGACGACCGGGCCGGGGTGTCCCCGGGCGTGAAGTTCACCGACTCCGAGCTGATCGGCGTCCCGAAGATCCTGGTCGCGGGCCGCCGTTCGGCCGAGGGCGTGCTCGAGCTGAAGGACCGCAGGACCGGTGAGCGCGAGGAGCTGACCGTGGACGAGGCGATCGCACGCCTGACCGCCTGAAAGAAACCCTTCGTACCAGCCCCGGGCATCTGAAGGCGCCGCACGGGCCTGACGTGGATCGTTCCCCGGCCGCAGGGCGTGAAAGGACGTCACTGCGGAGGGGAACGGCCACGGCCGCCGGGGAACGCTAGAGCCAGCCCGCGAACTCCAGCAGCAGCTCCGCGTCCCGCTCCCGGCCCACCCGGCGGGCCCGTACACCGGACTCCACCGCCCGGAACAGGGTCCAGCCGCGCAGCCGCTCCTGGTCCACGTCCAGCGACTGAGCGAGCCGCTTCACCCGCCGGCGGGTCGTCGCCGCTCCCGCCGGCGTGGCGATCAGGTCCTCCACCCGGTCCCGGACCAGACGGGCCAGGTCGAAGGCGCACTCGCCGACCAGCGGGTCCGGTCCCACCGCCAGCCACGGCATCCGCTCCCCGGCGAGCACCTTGCTCTGCCGGAAGGTGCCGTGCAGCAGCCGGTGCTCCGGCGGCGCGGCCAGCAACGCGTCACGGGCCGCGAGCGCCGCCCCGACCAGTGGGGCGACCTCGGGGTCGGTGGCCGCGCTCGCCCGCATGGCCTCGGCCTGCCGTCCGGTCCGTCCGCCCACGGTCTCGAAGGGGAACTCGGCCGGAGGTGCCACCCACAGCCGCCGCAGCGTCCCCGCCGCCTCCAGCAGCGCCTTCGCCTCGGGCAGCGACCGCACGGACACGTCCGGGTGCAGCCGCTCCAGCAGCAGCACCCCCGCGGTCCCGTCCGCCTCCAGCAGCTGTACGGCGCCCAGACCGCCCCAGTGCGCCAGCGCCGCCCGTTCGGCCTCCGGCCGGGCCCGGGGCGGGGCCAGCTTCAGCACGGCAGGGGTCCCGTCCGCCCGACGCACCAGCACGACCAGGCTGCTGCGGCCGCCCGGCACCTGTACCCGCTCGACGGTCAACCCGCGTAGCGCGACGGCCTGCCGCACGGTCTCCGGCAGCGCGTCCAGCCAGCCGTCACCGTCCGGTGCCGTCTCACCGAGCGCCCTGACCAGGCGCCGCGGCGGTTCGAAAGCCATGCGCGAGTCGTTCCCTTCCTGGAGGCCGGCCCCTCCTGGTGCCGGGTCTACGCCGTCGGTGCCGCCGAGGCCGGCGCCGGGGTCGCGGACGTACCGGCCGCCGCACCGTCCCGTTCGGCGAGACCAGGGAAGGCTACGCTCCCCCCGCGCCAGCGCACCGCCCGCACCGCGGCCTCCCGCAGCGCGCCGGCGGCCGCGCCGCGCCGCCCGCCCGTGGTCGCCCTTACCAGGTCGGAGCAGACCCCGGCCACGCGTTCCTCCAGCTCGGCGGCGAGCCGCACCGCCGCCGCGGAGTCCGGCACCGGGAACGGCAGCGCGTACGCCGCGTCCGCGGCCACCGGGGAGCCGCCCAGGTCGCGTACTTCGCGGACCAGTGCATCCCTGCGCGCCCGGTGCGCGTCGTACGCCGTCCGTGCTTCAGTGCGCCGCCCCGCGCCGATCCGGCCGCCGACGACCCCGTACCCGTACACGGCCGCGTGCTCGGCGGCCAGCGCCGCCTGCAGGGCCTTGAGCTCGCCGTCCCTCGTCTCGTCGCTCACTTGCCACCCTCCGTCAGCAGGTACGCGTGCGCCGCCCCGGCCGCCGCCACCGAGGCCATCAGCCGGGCCAGCTCCCCCTCCACTCCCAGCAGCGCCTTCGCCCGCCGGTCGGCGAGGGCGCGCTCGGCGGTGGCGAGAGCGGCGAGCGCGCCCTTCTCGTCGGCGGGCACGGCCGGCGATGCCGAGGCGTCGGCGGACCGCGCGGACGAGGGGGCCGAGGAGGACGGCGAGCGGGCGGCAGGAGAAGCCGGCGAGGGGCCCGCCGCACCGTCCCCGAACGCCTTCGCGTGGGCCGCGGTCTCGGCCCGCAGCGGCCGCAGCCGGTCCGCCAGCGCCGGATGCGCGGCGATCACCGCGTCGTACCGCTCCACCAGCTCCCGGCTGTCCCGGGCCGCACGCGCGCGTGCCCGCTCGGAGACCGAGGGGCCGCCACCCGTGCCGCCGGAGTCCGCGCTCCCGGCGGAGCAGCCCGCCGGCAGCACCGTCGCGGCGGCCGAGGCGAGCAGGGTTCTTCTGCGCGGCCACGGGAGGGCACGCGGCGGTGGGAGGAGGGGCACGGAAGACGTCCTCGGACACTCGTACGAACACACAGGCGGGGGCCCGCCGCCGATCACGGTACCCGCGAACCCGGCCGGCCCCGGTCACCGGCTCGTCGGCGCCCCGGGGGCGCGGGGACCGTACCGGAACGGCCCCCCCGCGTCTTCGGTGCCCCGCCCCCTCCGCCGCAGGGCCACGTGGACGGCAACACCCCCCGCGACCCGATACCCTTTGACCAGACACGCGACCCATCCCACAACAGCACACGCGGCCGAGGAGTCACCCGGATGAGCACCACCCAGAGCGAGAGGCTGCGGGAACTGCTGGAACCGCTCGTCACATCCCAGGGCCTGGATCTCGAAGAGATCGCCGTGGACTCCGTCGGACGCAAGCGGGTGCTGCGCGTCGTCGTCGACTCCGACACCGGGGCGGACCTGGACCAGATCGCCGATGTGAGCCGCGCGCTCTCGGCGAAGCTCGACGAGACGGACGCGATGGGTGAGGGCGCGTACGACCTGGAGGTCGGAACCCCGGGCGCGGAGCGCCTCCTCAAGGAACACCGGCACTACACGCGCGCGGTCGGCCGGCTGGTGAGGTTCCAGCTGGCCGAGGACGGCGAGCTGGTCGCCAGGATCCTGACGGTCGACGACGAAGGCCTCGACCTCGAAGTGCCCGGAGTGAAGGGCCGCAAGGCCACCACCCGCCGACTCGGCTTCCCGGACATCGCCAAGGCGCGTGTGCAGGTCGAGTTCAGCCGCAAGGACAAGAAGGAAGAGGAGGCGTAGCCGTGGACATCGACATGAGTGCCCTGCGGGGCTTGGTTCGGGAGAAGGAGATCTCCTTCGACCTGCTGGTCGAGGCGATCGAGTCGGCCCTCCTCATCGCCTACCACCGCACCGAGGGAAGCCGCCGACACGCGCGCGTGGAGCTCAACCGGGAGACCGGGCATGTGACCGTGTGGGCGAAGGAGGACCCCGAGGACCTCGAGGAGGGCCAGGAGCCGCGCGAGTTCGACGACACCCCGTCCGGCTTCGGCCGCATCGCCGCCACCACCGCCAAGCAGGTCATCCTGCAGCGGCTGCGCGACGCCGAGGACGACGCGACGCTCGGCGAGTACGCCGGCCGCGAGGGCGACATCGTCACCGGAGTGGTGCAGCAGGGCCGGGACCCGAAGAACGTGCTCGTCGACATCGGCAAGCTGGAGGCCATCCTGCCGGTGCAGGAGCAGGTGCCGGGGGAGACCTACCCGCACGGCATGCGGCTGCGCAGTTACGTCGTACGGGTGGCGAAGGGCGTCCGAGGTCCCTCGGTCACCCTTTCGCGCACCCACCCCAATCTGGTGAAGAAGCTCTTCGCGCTCGAGGTGCCGGAGATCGCCGACGGATCCGTCGAGATCGCCGCCATCGCGCGCGAGGCCGGTCACCGCACCAAGATCGCCGTCCGGTCCACCCGTTCGGGCCTGAACGCCAAGGGCGCCTGCATCGGCCCCATGGGCGGCCGGGTGCGCAACGTGATGGGCGAGCTGAACGGCGAGAAGATCGACATCGTCGACTGGTCGGACGACCCGGCGGAGATGGTCGCGAACGCGCTGTCACCCGCTCGGGTGTCCAAGGTGGAGGTCGTGGACCTGGCCGCCAGGTCGGCGCGGGTGACCGTGCCGGACTACCAGCTGTCGCTGGCGATCGGCAAGGAAGGGCAGAACGCCCGGCTCGCGGCCCGGCTCACCGGCTGGAGGATCGACATCCGCCCGGACACCGAGCAGGCCGGGGAATAGATGCAGGCCGCGGGACGCTGAGATCACGACAGCTATATGCACAACAACTGTTCGATTGCTCACCCAAAGGGGTGAGGTCGGTACGGGGAGGTAGACTTAAGGGTGTCTGGCCGGACGCACGCCCGAGTACGCCCTGAACGCACCTGTGTGGGGTGTCGGGAGCGAATGGCCAAGACGGCTCTGCTGCGGATCGTGGCGGTCGAGGACGCGTGCGTCCCCGATCCTCGCGGTACGCTGCCCGGCCGGGGTGCGTACGTACACCCCGCCCTGGTCTGTCTCGACCAGGCGGTACGCCGCCGGGCGTTCACGCGGGCACTGCGCGCCCCGGGAGCGCTCGACACAAAGGCGTTGCGCCAGTACGTCGAGCAGACGACAGTTGCTGAGCAGGCAACACCGTAAGACGAGCCGTACGGAACACCGTGCGGCCTGGTACCTCGCGAGTCGAAAGCAGGTCGAGATTGCGATGAGCACTCGATGAGTACGCGATGAGTACGCCCATGAACTAGCGACGGTCCGGCCGCAACCCGGACCTCAAAGGAGCGAAGTGGCTAAGGTCCGGGTCTACGAACTCGCCAAGGAGTTCGGTGTCGAGAGCAAGGTCGTCATGGCCAAGCTCCAGGAACTCGGTGAATTCGTCCGTTCGGCGTCTTCGACGATCGAAGCGCCTGTAGTACGCAAGCTGACTGACGCCTTCCAGGGCGGTGGCAACGGCAAGTCCGCCGGCAGGCCCGCCCCGCGCAAGGCTGCCCCCAGGCCCGCCGCGCCCTCTCCGGCGCAGGCGGCCCGCCCGGCCGCACCGAAGCCGGGTGCCCCCAAGCCGCCGTCGGCCCCGCAGCCGGCTGCCCCGCAGCCCGCGGCCCAGCAGCCGTCGGTGTCCACGCCGGCTCCCGGCCCGCGTCCGGTCCCGGGTCCGAAGCCCGCGCCGCGTCCGGCACCGGCCGCCCCGGAGTTCACCGCTCCGCCGGCCGCTCCGGCCCCGCAGGCCCCGGCGGCCCAGGGTCCGCGTCCCGGCGCCCGTCCCGGCGCCCCCAAGCCCGGCGGCCGTCCGGGCGGTCCCGGCCAGGGCCAGCGGGGCGAGCGTCCCGCCGCCCAGGGCGGTGCGCGTCCCGGCGGTCAGGGCCCGCGTCCCGGTGCCCGTCCGGCCGGTCCGCGTCCGGGCAACAACCCCTTCACCTCCGGTGGCTCCACCGGCATGGCCCGCCCGCAGGCCCCGCGCCCGCAGGGTGGACCGCGACCGGCCGGAGGCCATGGAGGCCCCGGTGCCCCCGGCGGCGGCCCCCGTCCCCAGGCGCCCGGCGCCCAGGGCGGCGGTCCGCGTCCGCAGGCTCCGGGCGGTCCGCGCCCGACTCCGGGCTCGATGCCGCGTCCGCAGGGCGGTCCCCGTCCCGGCGGCGGCCCCGGCGGCCCGCGTCCGAACCCCGGCATGATGCCGCAGCGTCCCGCTGCGGGTCCGCGTCCCGGCGGCGGTGGCCCCGGCGGCCGTGGTCCCGGTGGCGGCGGTCGTCCTGGTGGCGGCGGCGGTCGTCCGGGCGGCGGCGGCTTCGCCGGCCGTCCGGGTGGCGGTGGCGGCGGTTTCGCCGGTCGTCCCGCGGGTCCCGGTGGCGGTGGCGGCGGTTTCGCCGGCCGTCCCGGTGGTCCCGGTGGCGGCGGCGGTGGCCGTCCCGGCTTCGGCGGTCGTCCCGGTGGTCCGGGTGGCCGTGGTGGCACGCAGGGCGCCTTCGGCCGTCCCGGTGGTCCCGCGCGCCGTGGCCGCAAGTCGAAGCGGCAGAGGCGCCAGGAGTACGAGGCCATGCAGGCCCCGTCGGTCGGCGGCGTGATGCTGCCTCGCGGCAACGGCGAGTCCATTCGCCTGTCGCGCGGTGCGTCGCTCACCGACTTCGCCGAGAAGATCAACGCCAACCCGGCGTCGCTCGTCGCGGTCATGATGAACCTGGGCGAGATGGTCACGGCCACGCAGTCCGTCTCCGACGAGACGCTGCAGCTCCTCGCCGACGAGATGAACTACACGGTTCAGATCGTCAGCCCCGAGGAGGAGGACCGCGAGCTGCTCGAGTCCTTCGACATCGAGTTCGGCGAAGACGAGGGCTCCGAGGAGGACCTGGTCGTCCGTCCGCCGGTCGTGACCGTCATGGGTCACGTCGACCACGGCAAGACCCGGCTGCTCGATGCCATCCGCAAGACGAACGTCATCGCGGGCGAGGCCGGCGGCATCACCCAGCACATCGGTGCCTACCAGGTCGCGACCGAGGTCAACGACGAAGAGCGCAAGATCACCTTCATCGACACCCCGGGTCACGAGGCGTTCACCGCCATGCGTGCCCGTGGTGCGAAGTCGACCGACATCGCGATCCTCGTGGTGGCGGCCAACGACGGTGTGATGCCTCAGACGGTCGAGGCCCTGAACCACGCCAAGGCGGCCGACGTGCCGATCGTGGTCGCGGTCAACAAGATCGACGTCGAGGGTGCCGACCCGACCAAGGTGCGCGGTCAGCTGACCGAGTACGGCCTGGTGGCCGAGGAGTACGGCGGCGACACGATGTTCGTCGACATCTCCGCCAAGCAGGGTCTGCACATCGACTCGCTGCTGGAGGCCGTGATCCTCACGGCCGACGCCTCGCTCGACCTGCGGGCCAACCCGAACCAGGACGCGCAGGGCATCTCGATCGAGTCCCGTCTCGACCGCGGCCGCGGTGCCGTGGCGACGGTCCTCGTCCAGCGAGGCACGCTGCGGGTCGGCGACACGATGGTCGTGGGCGACGCCTACGGCCGAGTGCGCGCCATGCTCGACGACAACGGCAACAACGTGGCCGAGGCCGGCCCGTCGACGCCGGTCCAGGTCCTGGGCCTGACCAACGTCCCGGGCGCGGGCGACAACTTCCTCGTGGTCGAGGAGGACCGTACGGCCCGCCAGATCGCCGAGAAGCGCGCCGCCCGTGAGCGGAACGCGGCGTTCGCCAAGCGCACGCGCCGTGTGTCGCTCGAGGACCTGGACAAGGTGCTGAAGGCCGGCGAGGTCCAGCAGCTGAACCTGATCATCAAGGGTGACGCTTCCGGTTCCGTCGAGGCCCTCGAGTCCTCGCTGCTCCAGCTGGACGTCGGCGAAGAGGTCGACATCCGCGTCCTGCACCGCGGCGTCGGTGCGGTCACGGAGTCCGACATCGACCTGGCGATGGGTTCCGACGCCATCGTGATCGGCTTCAACGTCCGCGCGGCCGGCCGCGCGGCGCAGATGGCCGAGCGCGAGGGCGTGGACGTCCGGTACTACTCGGTCATCTACCAGGCGATCGAGGAGATCGAGGCGGCCCTGAAGGGCATGCTGAAGCCGGAGTACGAGGAGGTCGAGCTCGGCACGGCGGAGATCCGCGAGGTCTTCAAGTCGTCCAAGCTGGGCAACATCGCCGGTGTCCTCATCCGCTCCGGCGAGGTGCGCCGCAACACCAAGGCCCGCCTCATCCGCGACGGCAAGGTGGTCGCGGAGAACCTCAACATCGAGGGCCTGCGTCGCTTCAAGGACGACGTCACCGAGATCCGCGAAGGCTTCGAGGGTGGTATCAACCTCGGAAACTTCAACGACATCAAGGTCGACGACGTCATCGCGACGTACGAGATGCGCGAGAAGCCGCGGGCGTAACGCCCACGGTCAGTGCCGGCCGGCGGGACTTCGGTCCCGTCGGCCGGTGCGCCGTGGCCGGGGCACCGCCTGCGCGGACCCGGGCCATCGCTCCCCGCCCGACTGCGGCGGGCAGCCCTGGGGAGGAAAACCCCGTCGAGCCTCCGGCAGGAACGGGGTACCGTTCATGATGCCCCCGGCCGCACGGCCCCGGGGCCATCGACCCCGTGCCGGCGGGTGAACCGGCTACTTACATGTACGTGGGGACTCTGTCCTTCGACCTCCTCCTCGGCGACGTACGGTCGCTGAAGGAGAAGCGCTCCGTCGTCCGCCCGATCGTCGCCGAACTCCAGCGGAAGTACGCCGTGAGCGCGGCCGAGGTGGACCACATGGACCTCCACCGGCGGGCCGTCATCGGCCTCGCCGTGGTCTCCGGCGACGCGACGCACATCAGCGACGTACTGGACCGGTGCGAACGGCTGGTCGCCGCCCGCCCCGAGGTGGAACTGCTGTCCGTCAGACGACGCTTCCACGGCGACGACGACTAGACCGAAGAACGACCGAGAAGAAAGAAGGGGAGACGGACCAGTGGCCGACAACGCGCGGGCGAAAAGGCTGGCGGACCTCATCCGAGAGGTGGTGGCCCAGAAGCTGCAGCGCGGGATCAAGGACCCGCGGCTCGGCTCGCACGTCACCATCACGGACACCCGGGTCACCGGGGACCTGCGAGAGGCGACCGTCTTCTACACGGTGTACGGCGACGAGGAGGAGCGGAACGCCGCGGCGGCGGGCCTGGAGAGCGCCAAGGGCATCCTGCGCTCCGAGGTCGGCCGGGCGGCCGGCGTGAAGTTCACGCCGACCCTCACCTTCGTCGCCGACGCCCTCCCGGACACCGCCCGGACCATCGAGGACCTCCTCGACAAGGCACGCCAGTCCGACGCGAAGGTACGCGAGGCGTCCGCGGGCGCCACGTACGCCGGTGAAGCGGACCCGTACCGGAAGCCGGGCGCCGAGGACGAGACGGACGACACCACCGAATGACCCAGAAGCACACCACGCCCGACGGCCTTGTCATCGTCGACAAGCCGTCGGGCTTCACTTCGCACGACGTGGTCGCCAAGATGCGCGGCATCGCCAGGACCCGCCGCGTCGGCCACGCCGGCACCCTCGACCCCATGGCGACGGGCGTCCTCGTCCTCGGCGTCGAGAAGGCGACGAAGCTCCTCGGGCACCTCGCCCTCACCGAGAAGGAGTACGTCGGCACCGTCCGCCTCGGCCAGACCACGGTCACCGACGACGCCGAGGGCGAGATCACCGCCTCGACCGACGCCTCCAAGGTCGCCCGGGACGCCGTCGACGCCGGCGTAGCCAAGCTGACCGGCGACATCATGCAGGTGCCGTCCAAGGTCAGCGCCATCAAGATCGACGGCGTGCGGTCCTACAAACGGGCCCGCGAGGGCGAGGACTTCGAGATCCCCGCCCGGCCCGTCACCGTCTCCTCCTTCACCGTGTACGACGTCCGGGACGCGGTCGCCGAGGACGGCACACCGGTCCTGGACCTGGTGGTGTCGGTGGTCTGCTCCTCCGGCACCTACATCCGCGCCCTCGCCCGTGACCTGGGCGCCGATCTCGGCGTCGGCGGACACCTCACCGCCCTGCGCCGCACGCGCGTCGGTCCGTACAAGCTGGACACCGCGAGGACCCTGGAACAGCTCCAGGAGGAGCTGACCGTGATGCCGATCGCCCAGGCGGCCGAGGCCGCGTTCCCGCGCTGGGACGTCGACGCCCGGCGCGCCCGGCTGCTCACCAACGGTGTGCGGCTGGAGATGCCCGACGTGTACGCGGGCGCCGGCCCCGTCGCCGTCTTCGAGCCCGAGGGACGCTTCCTCGCGCTGGTCGAGGAGCACAAGGGCAAGGCGAAGAGCCTGGCCGTCTTCGGCTGACCCGGGCCCGGGCCCCATGGGCCCTGCCCGTGGAGCGGCGGCCACGGGATGTGGCCGCCGCTCCACGGTCCCCCCTCGGTTCCCCCACCCCTAGGGTGTTTCCAGTCGACCCCGCCTATTCACCCGACCGTGCGGGCGCTCGGAGTGAACGGGGGGAGCGGAAGGGGGCGCTTTCGTCGCGCGATCTGTCCCGCTGATCATTCCCGGCCTACGGTCGTGGTCAGGGCACGGGTGCACGGCCGGGGAGGTTCGATCATGGCGGGACGGGGCCCGCGCAGCGGAGCCGGCGCCGGACGGAACCGCGCGGACGCGACCCACGCAGAGCGACGGCGGCAGCAGACACCCGGCGCGGACCGGTACCGCACGCGCGACGCGCTTCTGGTCCGGATCCTCGACCCGGCCGGCCGACCGCGCGGCACCGGCTTCCTCGCCGACCTCCACGGCACCCTCGTCACCAGCCACGAGGCCGTCGACGGCCTGGTATACCCGTGTGACGACGTGCGCCCGGTCACAGCCCCCATGCCGATGCGGGCCCGGAACGCGTGGCATGGCACCCTTAGACCTGCGTAAGCGGTCAACGGTAGGTACGGACACGGGTTCGAGGAGCGGTCACAGTGCAGCGCTGGCGTGGCTTGGAGGACATCCCCCAGGACTGGGGGCGCAGCGTCGTCACCATCGGTTCCTACGACGGGGTGCACCGCGGCCACCAGCTGATCATCAGGCACGCCGTGGACCGGGCCCGCGAGCTGGACGTCCCCGCCGTTGTCGTCACCTTCGACCCGCACCCCAGCGAGGTCGTCCGCCCCGGCAGCCACCCGCCGCTGCTCGCCCCGCACCACCGCCGTGCCGAACTGATGGCCGAGCTGGGCGTGGACGCGGTACTGATCCTGCCGTTCACCACCGAGTTCTCGAAGCTGTCCCCGGCCGACTTCGTCGTCAAGGTCCTGGTGGACAAGCTGCACGCCAAGGCGGTCGTCGAGGGCCCCAACTTCCGCTTCGGCCACAAGGCGGCGGGCAACGTCGGGTTCCTCACCGAACAGGGCAAGATCTACGACTTCGAGGTCGAGGTCGTCGACCTGTACGTGACCGGCGCGGCGGGCGGCGGCGAGCCGTTCTCCTCGACCCTCACCCGGCGCCTGGTCGCCGAGGGCGACGTCGAGGGTGCCGGCGAGATCCTGGGCCGCCCGCACCGGGTGGAGGGCGTGGTCGTCCGCGGCGCCCAGCGCGGCCGCGAGCTGGGCTTCCCCACAGCCAACGTGGAGACGCTCCCGCACACCGCGATCCCGGCCGACGGCGTGTACGCCGGCTATCTGCACGCCCAGGGCGAGGTGATGCCGGCCGCGATCTCCGTCGGCACCAACCCGCAGTTCGACGGCACCGAGCGCACGGTGGAGGCGTACGCCATCGACCGCGTCGGCCTCGATCTGTACGGGCTGCACGTCGCCGTCGACTTCGTGGCGTACGTGCGCGGACAGGCGAAGTTCGAGTCGCTCGAGGCCCTGCTGGAGCAGATGGCCGAGGACGTCAAGCGCTGCCGGGAGCTGGTCGAGGCGGACCGGTAGACCTGCCCGCGGTACGGGAAAGGGCGGCCGGTGCTCGCGGGAGCACCGGCCGCCCTTCTTCGCGCCGTCCTACTGCTGGGGCGGAGCCTGCGAGGGCTGCGCCTGGGGAGGCTGGGCCTGCGGGGGCTGCGCCTGCGCCTGCGGGGGCTGCGCCTGGGGCTGGCCGGGCTGCGGATAGCCGGGCTGCGGCGGGTACGGCTGGCCCTGGGCCGGCGGGTAGGGCTGGCCGGGCTGTGGCGGGTAGGGCTGGCCCTGGGCCGGCGGGTAGGGCTGGCCGGGAGCCGGCGGGTACGGCTGACCCGGGGCCGACGGGTACGGCTGGGCGGGCGGCTGACCCGGCTGGGGATAGGGCTGCCCCGGGGCGTACGGCTGCTGCCCGGGCGCCGGGTACTGCTGCCCGGGCACGGGCTGGCCGGGCATCGGCGGGGCGGCCACCGGCGGCGGGTTGCCGTCGTTCGTCCACAGGCCGTGCGACTGCTGGTGCCGTACGAAGTCCTCGGCGACCATGGCCGCGAGGTTGAAGTACGCCTCCCGCACCTTCGGCCGCATCATGTCGAGGTCGACCTCGGCACCGGCGGCGAGATGCTCGTCGAAGGGGACCACCACGACGCCACGGCAGCGCGTCTCGAAGTGCGCCACGATGTCCTCGACCTTGATCATCTTGCCGGTCTCGCGTACCCCCGAGATGACGGTGATGGACCGCGAGACGAGATCGGCGTACCCGTGCGCGGACAGCCAGTCCAGCGTCGTACTGGCGCTGCTCGCACCGTCCACCGACGGCGTGGAGATGATGATGAGCTGGTCGGCGAGGTCGAGCACGCCGCGCATCGCGCTGTACAGCAGACCGGTGCCCGAGTCGGTGAGGATGACCGGGTACTGCCTGCCGAGCACGTCGATCGCGCGCCGGTAGTCCTCGTCGTTGAAGGTCGTGGAGACGGCCGGGTCGACGTCGTTGGCGATGATCTCCAGGCCGGACGGTGCCTGGGACGTGAACCGCCTGATGTCCATGTACGAGTTGAGGTACGGGATCGCCTGGACGAGGTCCCGGATGGTCGCCCCCGTCTCGCGGCGCACGCGGCGGCCGAGCGTACCGGCGTCCGGGTTCGCGTCGATGGCGAGGATCTTGTCCTGCCGCTCGGAGGCCAGGGTGGAGCCCAGCGCGGTCGTCGTGGTCGTCTTGCCCACACCGCCCTTGAGGCTGATGACGGCGATCCGGTAGCAGGACAGCACGGGGGTGCGGATCAGCTCCAGCTTCCGCTGCCGCTCCGCCTCCTCCTTCTTCCCGCCCAGCTTGAACCGCGAGGAGGCCGCGGCGGGGCGACTGCTCTTCGCCTTCTGCTTCTTGTTGTTGAGCAGCCGGTCGGACGACAGCTCCACCGCCGCGGTGTAACCCAGCGGCGCCGCACCGGGGTTGGTCATCTGCCGCTGGTCGTGCTGAACGGGCTGCGGCCAGGCGGCACCGGCACGCGGATCCACGGGCGCGGGCGCCTGCGGCGGCTGCGCCGTCTGCGGAGGCTGCGGCTGCTCCTGGCCCGGCTGGACGGGGGGCTGCGGGAAGCCGTAGCCGCCATGGCCGGCGGGGGAGTTGGGGGCGCCCGTAGGGACCGCGGGGCCTACGGGGTGGGGAAAACCGTAGCCCGGGGCGGGGGGTTGGGCGTCGGGCGCGGGCGCGGGCGCCGGTGCTTGGGGCTGCGGGGCGTGGGGCGCGTGAGCCGCCTGCTGGGGCTGTGGCTGGTGCTGGGCCGCCGGGTCGGGGGTGCCGGGGTAGGGGAAGCCGTAGCCCTGGCCCGGCTGGGCGGGTGGTGTGGCGGCGGGTCCGGCGGGCTGGGGGAAGCCGTATCCGGCCTGCGGGTTGGGGGTGGGGGTGTGGGGTGGCTGGTGCTGGGCCGCCGGGTCGGGGGTGCCGGGGTGGGGGAAGCCGTAGGCCTGGCTCGGTTGGGCGGGTGGTGTGGCGGCGGGTCCGGCGGGCTGGGGGAAGCCGTATCCGGCCTGCGGGTTGGGGGTGTACGGGGGGCCCGGCTGGGGCGCAGCCGGGGGCTGGTTCTGGTTCCAGGCGGCGGGCGCGGGTTGGGGCGCCTGGGGCTGGAAGGGGGGCTGCTGGGGCGGCACGGCCGTCGGACCCTGCGCGGCGGCCGGCTGCGGCCCCGGCACGGGGTCGGCCTGCTGCGGCTGGGCGGGCCACTGGGCCGCCGGGGCGGGGGCGGCCGGCTGGTACGACGGCGGCAGCGGCGGCACCCCGGCCTGCGGCGCCGGCGGGGCAGCCCAGGCGGGCGGGGCGTCCTGCGGCGCGCCGTCCTGAGGAACGGCGCCGGCGACCGCGGCCTCCGCGCCGGGGGCGTCACCCTGAGCCGACGGGACCTCGGCGGGCTCGGCGTCGGCGGGAACGGCGTCCTGGACCTCGGGCTCCGCTTCCACGGCGTCCTCGGGCTCGGCCCCGGTCTCCGTCTCGGTCTCCGCGTCGGCTTCGGCGTCCGAGTCCGCGGACTCGGCCTCCTCCGCGGGAGCGTCCGCGGATTCGTCCTCCACCGCAACCACGGCCTGCGGCGCGGCCTCCGCGGTGGGCGTATCCGCCTCCGCCTCCGCCTCCGTTGCCTCGGCCGCCACCGGCTCGGCGTCCCCGTCGGAGTCGGCGGCGGCTTCGCCGGCATCCGCGGAGGCACCCGCGGCGCTCCGGAACTCGACCACGTCGGCCCCGTCCGCGTCTGGTGCCTCCGGCTCGGCCCCGTCGTCGGACGCGTCCGGCTCACCGGAGTCGTCGTCGTGGGACACGTCGGCGGGTTCCGCGACGGCGGCCATCTGGCGCTTCAGCGCGACGGCCGAGAAGCGCATGGTGGCGCCGCTCTCCAGATCACCACCACCGGCCTCGGCCACGGGCTCGGGTGCGGCCATGGCAGGAGCGGCTGGAGCAGCCACGGGCGGCGCGGGCGGCGCAGGCGGAGCCCACTGCGGCTGTGCCTCCGACTGCGGAGGCTGCTGCGGCTGCTGCGGGGCCTGCGGCTCGAACCCGCTCCCCATCGGCAGCCTCGGCACCCCGGCGGGCCCCCCGGCCGGCGGCGCGGCCGGCGGCGCGGGTGGCGTGAAGGGCGCCCCCGGCGCAGGGGCCGGGGGAGGCGGCGTGAAGGGCGCGCCCGGAGTCACGGCACCGGCCGCCCGGGTCGCGTGCGGAGGGGGAGCGAGCCCCGGAATCGGGGCGCCCCCGGTGTCCGTGTACGGCGAAGCGGGCGGCCCGCCGGCCGCACCGGGCCCGCCGGCCGCACCGGGCGCGGCGGGTGTCCCGGAGGCGGGATCCGACGCCCCACCGGCCCTCGGGCCCTGGCCCGAGCCCGCCGACGCCCCGTCCGCCTGCGACGCGTTCTGCGTGTACCAGGCAGGCGGCGCGTAGTCGATGGTGAACTCGCCCGTCGCCTCGACGGCGGACTCCGCGTCGGGCTGGTCATCGCCGGGTGTGGCCCAGCCCCCGCGGATCCCGTCCCGATCGCTGCTCACAGTTCCTCCTGGTGTGGTCGAGCACCCTCATGCCGTGCCGGGGCGACCATGTCGTGTCGTTCTCAGTCGTCCGTAGTCGTTTCGAGGTAGTCCGATCCACCGGCTCTCCCCCTGGGACCCGATACCCGGTCCACGGGTTTCTGGCATCGCGCCCGGTACCAGCCTAATCACCACGAGCCGCACCCGGGCAGGCCCGTCCGCCCTCAGCACCGGCCCACCAGGTCACGCCCCGCCCGGAAGTGGCCCACGGCGCCGCACTGTTGCGGCAAGCGGTACGACTTCTCGCCCTTCTTCGGCACGGTCGACAACTGCGACGGACTCGTCGTCGGCCGCTCTCAGCTCTACGTGATGAGCGAGGAGCAGACCGACATCAAGCAGCCCTCCGACTGGATCGTGGCCTTCGACATCGCCAAGGGCACGTCCGCGGGCAAGTTCGTGGGCCGCCCCTTCCAGATGGTCGTACCCCTGCGCACGAGCGGCGACGACCTGCTCATCTACCGCCGCAGCATGGACACCTTCCAGCCGGCGACCGTGGTCAGCTGGAACCCCCGTACCGACAAGGAGACCCCGTACCTGCTCTTCCAGCTCCCGGAGGACGACGAGTACGGACTCAGCGACCCGGAAAAGACGGAGATCACCTATGAACAGGGCCACGTCTTCTTCGCACCGCGAGAACTGGTCCGGGACGACGACCACCCGACGTATCCGGTGCTCTCCGTCCTCGGGGTCGGGACGGCGGGACTGAAACACTGAGGCGGAACACCCGAGGGGGCGGGCGGCACCGGGACCATGCGCTCGACGGCGTCCCGCCTGGCCGGCCAGCCCTGGGGCATGGTCGTCGCGGACGAGGCCCAGCACGTCAAGAACCCGT
>NZ_JBEXLP010000115.1:0-19503 GCF_040610035.1 Streptomyces sp. NPDC004542 | reverse complement strand
GGTGTTTTTTTTTCTGGTGGGGGTGTTGGGGGCGGCGCGCGGGGGGGGCGGGCCCCCCCCCCCCCGCGTCTCTTTCCTCGTGCCCGGATCAGCTCATGCGAGGCGGCCGATCACTGGAATCCGCACCCGGGATTCTCTGCGTCGACCGACAACGGGGAGCCGGTCGGCAGGATGTAGAGGACCTCCAGCACCACCGGGGTGGAACCGCGGTTGATGCCTATGTGTACGTGATCCGCACCGCTCGGCTCCTGGATGAGGCTGCCGCGCGGATAGACCCCGTCAGACTTGCACGTCGCGTCGAAGTGGCTCAGCGTGCCCTTCTTGACCCGGCCGTAGAGGGTGCCGGTGTGGTAGTGCCACCCGGTGGCCTGACCTGCCGGGATCGTGATCTCGCGCAGGATGTAGTCGGTGTCGCCGACCGTCTTCTGGGCGATGATCGTGCCGACCACGCCGGGTCCTGGCGGCGTGGCCTGCGCGGGCGTGGCAAGAACCAGCGATGCGCCGGCCGCCATCGTGGCGACGGCGGCGCCGATCGCCTTCCGTTTGCTGAACAAGGCATTCCTTTCGCTCTATCGATCACGCGCGGCCGGCCGAGGCTGTCTGCAGAGACGTCCGATCGGACAACAGCCTCGGCCGCACCGGTCAACGGTGTCACCAGTCAGCGAGCTTCATCACGATTCACCCCCCTCGTGATCGGAGACGTGAAGCGGCCGGGATGCAAGCGTCAGAACCATTCGAGAGCCTGGCGTCCGCCCGAACCACGTTCCATTGAACAGACCGTGACTTCCCTCCGACTGGATGAAAACTTCCCGTCAGTGCATACATGCCGGGCGGCCGGAAGTGGATTTTCACTTCGTTGTGGAACCGTTCGAACCCATGTCGCTGATAGGCAATAGAGAATTTCGCGCGATCGTGGCGGCCGAGACGCTGTCGGTGGTCGGCGACCAACTGTCCCGGGTGGCGCTCGCACTGCTGGTCTTCGAGCGGACCAGGTCCGCAGGACTCAGCGGACTGACGTACGCACTGACCTATCTGCCCACCGTCGTCGGAGGATTTCTGCTCTCCCCGCTGGCCGACAGGAGGCCGCGGCGCGAGGTCTCCGTCACGATCGACGCGGCGCGGGCGGCGATCGTTCTGGCGATGGCTGTTCCCGGCGCCCCGTTCGGCGCGTTGTGCTGCCTGGTCGCCGTGTCATCGTTCCTGAGCGGGCCCTACACCGCCGCGCGCCTGGCTCTCCTGCGCGACGTCCTGCCACATGAGCAGTACGGTGCCGGCATGGCCGTGCGCCAGTCGCTGTCCCAGGGCGGGCAGCTCGTCGGGTTCTGCGTCGGCGGTTTCATCGCAACTGGGTTCGATCCGGCCACGTGTCTGGTCGTCGACGGGCTCACTTTCGGGGCGGCGGCGCTGGTGGTGCGGTTGTTCGTGAGGTCACGCCCGCCTGTGGCGACCGCCTCGGCCGCCGGCAGCGCGGCCTCGACGTTCGGGTTCATCTGGCGGTCGCCGGCGCGGCGCGCGATCCTGCTGTCCACCGTCACCGGTGTGTTCCTCACCGCGCCCAAGGCGCTCGCCGCGCCACTGGTGTTCGAGCTGGGGCTCGGCGGCGGCTGGGCCGGGCTGTTCATGGCATCGGAGGGTCTGTTCTCCGTGGTTGCGCTGGCGGTCTTCGCCAGGTACGTGACCGCGGACCGGTACGCGCGGATCTTCCCGGTGGCCTGCCTGGCGCCGTGCCTACCGGTGCTGCTGGTCTTCACGACGAGCGACCCCCTTCTGATCATCCTGGCCTTCGGCTTCAGCGGAGCCATGTGGGCCGTGCTGACCGTGGTCGCGGCGTCCTCCTTCGTCGACCTGCTCCCCGGCGACCAGCGCGGCCGCGGCATGGGAATCGCCGGATCGATGAACGCGACGGCGCAGGGCATGGGAGCGTTCATGGCCGGGGTGGCCGCGGACCGGGTCGGCGCCGGCCGGTCCATCAGCCTCCTCGGCCTGGCCGGCATCCTCTTCGCACTGCTTCCCGCGCTCCTGTGGCGTTCCGCCCCCGTGGTGGACGGTCAGGTGAACGAGGCCCAGGTCTCCACCACGCGGAGTCGCACCGACTCGTAGCGCGGACGGCTCGAGTTCGGGGAGAACTGTCCTGTCGAGGGGATCACGCCTGCCGCGGGGTTCACTTCGAGGTGGCCGGTGCCGGCGATGCTCGGGAGTCTCGGACGCGTGGCAAGTGGTCCGAGCGATCCCCGGAAGGCGGAGGTTTTTTTGCCTGACGGCCCATCAGGCCAGTCGGCGTCCCCTCAGCGTCAGTCCGGCTGATCAGCCGCGAACGCGCCGCCGGCGAGCACGGGTTCGCCCACCTCACGTCCTGGCGCATCCTGACCAAGGTCCGCATGAACGCCCGCCACGCGACCACCCTCCTGCGGGCCCTCCTCGTCCTCACGGACACCGGTCCAGAGGTGACCGACCATCACCCCGCAGTGATCATGATGCCGACCGGCGGGAGTCCGTCACTCCCGGACCACACCAGCCCCCGCGAGCTGGGGAATCAGGACGAAACGACCCCACTGGTCGTTCGCGGTGTTCGCCGTACCTATCCAGTACCTGAGCGGCGAGCGTCGTCCAGGACGTCACGCAGTGCCCAGTAGGCGGGTTTCACCTCGTACGTCGCGTCCCAGGGAAGAGCGTTTCCCGGACTCGGGGGATAGTGTCGCAGGTCAGCCGTGGAGCCGTACTTGTCGGTGAAACCCCAGGTCGAGAACGAGGTGCAGTTGGGTTCTTCGCCGCAGACTGCGAGTTTCCCCGCCAACTGGCGGGCCTGGATGTCCTCTTCGTCCTCGTCGACGAGGACGTCCGCCTCCGAGACCCGGGCCTTCAGACCGAGCCCGGCCAAAGCCCGGACCTTGCGTCGGAAGACCTCGGGGTCGGTACGGTCGCCGACGGCGTATTCGTGGTCCTGGAAACCGACGCCATCGATCGGAACGCCCCGCTCCTTCAACCGGATCAGCAGCGCGTAGAGGGCGTCCCAGCGTGGACCGTCCTCCTCCACCCCGTACTCGTTGAGGTACAGCACCGCGTGCGGGTCGGCCTCGCGGGCAGCATGGAAGGCGATGTCGATGTACTGCTCACCCATCGCTTCGAACCACAACTGTGGCCGCACGCCCCGGTTGCCGTTGGAGTAGTCCTCATCCTCGTCGGACATGGGCTCGTTCACCACGTCCCATTCCGCCACCTTCCCCCGGAAGTGGCCCGCTACCGCGCGTATGTGCTCCACCATGACGCGCCTGCGTTGCTCGTGCGTCATCTCGGCACGCATCCATGCGGGCAGGGCTTCGAACCAGACGAGGGTGTGGCCGTGCACCTTCATCCTGTTGGCCTTGGCGAAGTCCACCAAGGTATCGCCTTCCGCGAACGCGAACACGCCGCGTCGAGGCTGGACGAACTGCGGCTTGAAGTCGTTCTCCGGCGTAAGCATGGAGAACTCCTCACCCGCCGTCCGGCGGTAGGCGCTGTCAGTCAGCAAGGGGCCCGCGGCCAGGGCGGTTCCCATACGGATCGGGCGTGGGAGAACCGCCGCCAGATCACGCATCGCATCGCTGGACCGGGGCACTCGCAGGCCAGGCGCGTCCACGACGGACATCCGGCCCCGTCCCAGTGACCGCGCGTGGAGATCGCCGAGGGTCCAGCCCTTCCCGCGGGCTCCCGCATCCGCGCCGAACCAGATGCGGCCACTGCCGAAGACGTCCCGCGCGGGAACGGTTCCCACGACCCTGCCGTCGGCCTCCAGCACCAGCCTGTTTGCGCGGAGTTCGACGGCGAGGTGGACTTCGAGCCCCAGGCCGCTCCCGAAGGTCCGGGTCATCGCAGGTCTGTCGGAGTCCCCGTCCCAACGGTCGATCCGGAGCCTCCCGCCGACCACGCCGATGCGCACGCCGCGCCGTTCGTAGCGCCATTCGTCGTAGACGACCGGCGTCTCACCGTACAGATGCAGGTAGGCATCCGTGTCATCCGTGCGCCGCAGGCCGGCTTCGATCCGGACATCCCCTCGGAACACCATGTGGGGACCGCGCAGGTTCACCGGTGGGTTCGGCTGTCCGCCGGTACCGTCCTGGCGTGTGATGCGCCGGTCGAGGGGTGTGACCCGTACCCCTGCGTGCGTAGGCTTCCCGCCGGCGAAGTGAGCCCAGTCCCTGCCGTTCAGGAGGTCCTCCACCGGTCCCCCCGCGGGCGCGGAGGTGCCGGCACGGTCCCCCGAGACACCAGCGACCAAGGCACACACAACCGCGATGACAGCGCTCTTTCGACACCGCATGAACAGCAGCACTCCGCATCCTCAGCCCGTCTTCCGACGGCATCGCCGCCCTCGGCCACACCGTCGCCGAGCACCGTCCTCCCCGGCCGCGGCAAGAGCGGTGCGCAGCCGATTGCGCCGCCCCGCTGTGACTGATCGCCATTGTTTCAGGTGCGAGTGAGGGACCGTCGGCCGAGGACCGTTCGGGAACGGACCGTCCGAAGTCCCGCATGACGCTCTACTGGACCGTCCTCGCCGAAGGACTGCGCGAGGACCTGGTGGTCCTCCTGCAGCACCGGCTCCTCGCCGAGCAGTGGCCCGTGCTGCGGCGCTTGATCAGTCCCTGCATCCGCGAGGTCTGGGAGGACGCCTTCCCCTCAGACGTGACCTCGACGTCGCCCTCGAGAACCCCGTTCCGATGCAGGAGATCGTCGCCTCGCTCACAGCAGGGCTCAGCGCGCGTGGATGGCGGGCCACGCACGTCCAGACCGATCCGCTCAGCGGCCGTTTCCTCGTCACCGATCCGGACCCCGGCGAGGAGTGCGAGGCCGACGTCCTCAAGGAGGCGTTCTGGGCTCCGCCCGCCCAGACCCGCTACGGCCCCGTTCTTTCCCTCGACGACGTGATCGGCACCAAGGTCCGTGCCCTCGCCGACCGCGGCACCGTCCGCGACCTCATCGACGTCCAGGCCGCCTCCCGCCACCGCCGACCTCGAGGACGAGGGCTGCACCGCGTACGGGCTCACCTCCCGGCAGATCGAAGAACTCAAGGCGTGGGCGCCGGAGTGGGCGGAGGATCCGGGTGCGCGGACCCATGACGACAACGCCTGGGGCGAGGGCGCGGGCGAGGGCGCGGAAACAGGAACGGTCCGGGTCAGCGGGCGCTGCTCCAGCCGCCTGTGCCGGCGGAGTACGAGTCGAGCAGGTCCACCACGAAGACCAGGGTCGAGCCCGCCGGGATCAACGGCGAGGGCGACTGGTTGCCGTAGCCGAGACGCGGGGGAACGACGATCTCACGCCGACCGCCGACCTTCATCCCCCTCAACCCCCGGTCCCAGCCCTTGATGACCCTGCCGCTGCCCAGGGCGAACTTGAACGGCTGGTCACGGTCCCAGGAGGAGTCGAACTCCTTCCCCGTCTCAAAGGTCACCCCGACGTAGTGGACCCTGACCACCGTGCCCGGCTTCACCTCGGCCCCGTCCCCGACGACCAGGTCCCGGACGGTCAGCTCGGCAGGCGCAGCACCCTCCGGGACGTCGACCTCTGGCTTCGTCAGTTCACTCATCGCTTCCGTCACTCTCCGTCGCAGACCCTCGTGCGGGCCGACCCGCCACATGGACACTCCATGTGGCAGAGGATCACGCTAACGCGCATGCCGGTTTCCGGAGCGCACCGGATCAGTGGCCGCGCACGGCGGTCCGCCGCACGGCCGGCGCACGAGCCCTCGCACACTCGGGCGGCGCGCGGTGGCTCGGGTTGCACGGCAGCCGCCCGGACGGGAAGCGGCTGCCCGGAGTCGAGGGCGATGCCGAGGGTGTCGATGGCTTGGCGTCGCAAGTGGAGTCGGAGGTGGGCGTAGACGCCGGCCGTGACGCCGATGTGGGCGTGGCCGAGTCGCTCGTTCTCCACCTCTCCCGCTCCTGATGTTCCGTCAGATAAGTCAGCATCTGATCAGCATCAGTCCCCGAACAGTCCGAGACGGCTACCCGGACAAGCGCCTGGTCTGCGGCGCCACCACAGCCTGGCTCGCACAGAAGCGCAGGTGGGAAGCCTGCTCGGTGCGGTGCACGATGTTCTGCAAGGCCTTCGACCGGGAGGCGTGCCCGTGTACAGTGAAGACCGCCCTTGACCTGCACAAAGCAGGCAGGGAGCCGTCTTCCGGGAGTCCAAAATGCTGCGTACTCTGTTCAAGTCCAAGATCCACCGCGCCACCGTCACCCAGGCCGACCTGCACTACGTGGGATCGGTGACCATCGACGCCGATCTGCTCGACGCCGCCGACCTGCTGCCCGGTGAGCTCGTGCACATCGTCGACATCACCAACGGCGCGCGTCTGGAGACGTACGTCATCGAGGGCGAGCGCGGGTCCGGGGTCGTCGGGATCAACGGGGCGGCCGCCCATCTCGTGCACCCCGGGGACCTGGTGATCATCATCAGCTACGCTCAGGTGACCGACGCCGAGGCGCGGGCGCTGGAGCCGCGGGTCGTGCACGTCGACCGCGACAACCGGATCGTGGCCCTGGGCGCGGACCCGTCCGAGCCGGTGCCGGGCTCGGACCAGCAGCGCAGCCCGCAGGCCGTACCGGCCTGACCGACGCCATCAGGAGCAGGCCCATGAGCGACATCGACATCAGCATCCGCGACGACCGGGAGGCCGGGCGTCTCGAGGCCGTGGCCGACGGCGCGGTCACCGGGCGTATCGAGTACTTCGTGCTCGACGCCCCCGAGCGGGCGCTCGTGCCCGTGCACACGATCGTGGAACCGGCCCACGAGGGCAAGGGCATCGCGGGCTCCCTGGCCCGCGAGCTCTACGCCGTCGCCGAGCGGGAGGGCATCCCGGTGGCGCCGCTGTGCCCGTACGTCGTGCAGTGGGCCGCGCGGCACCCGGAGGTCGCCCCCACGCCGGACCCGGAACTGCTGAGCGCCGCGAAGGCGTGGCTGGTGGCGCATCCGGGCCGCTTCTGAGACGCGCTCGCGAGGGCCGGGCACCCACCCGGCCCTCCGTCGTACCCCCGGCGGGTGAGTGGCGGCGCGGGCCTCGGGTAGGTGGGGGAGTAGTCCAGAGCCCACGTCGAGTGACTGGCCGGAGGACATCATGACGAACCCGCACCCCGACCCGGTCCCGCCCGGGCCGACGCCGGGCCCGGACCCGCAGCACCCGGAACCGCCCCCGAACCCGGTTCCGGCTCCCGAGCCGCCACCCGCCCCGACGCCGCCTCCGCCGCCGAACCCGGTGCCGCCCCCGGAGCCGTCGCCCGCTCCCGTGCCCCCGGTGCCGGAGCCGCACCCGGTTCCGCAGCCGCCGCCCGAGCCGGGCGGCCCGCCGGAACCTCCGCCGTCCCCGGTCCCGCCCGGTCCGGAG
Organism: Streptomyces sp. NPDC004542; assembly: GCF_040610035.1. Taxonomy (NCBI): domain Bacteria; kingdom Bacillati; phylum Actinomycetota; class Actinomycetes; order Kitasatosporales; family Streptomycetaceae; genus Streptomyces; species Streptomyces sp. NPDC004542. The sequence goes on along the minus strand of NZ_JBEXLP010000115.1, from coordinate 12,146 downwards.
CCGGTGCCGAACCCCGAGCCGGGCCCGCCGCTGAGCTGATCCGGCGGGGGCCACAGCGCCGGTGGGCGGCCACGCGGGCCGCCCACCGTCACCACCGGGTACGTACGTCCTCCTGCCGGGGAGCTACGCGGACACCTCCGACCGGTCCCCGCCCCACAGCGTGTGGTAGGAGCCGTCCCGGTCGACCCGCCGGTAGGTGTGCGCGCCGAAGAAGTCCCGCTGCCCCTGGGTGAGCGCGGCGGGCAGCCGCTCGGCGCGCAGCGCGTCGTAGTAGGCGAGGGCCGCCGCGAAGCCGGGCGTCGCCACGCCCTGCCGGGTCGCGGCGACGATCACCTCGCGCCAGTCGTCCTGGGCGTCCGCGATCTCCTGCGCGAAGGTCTCGTCCGACAGCAGGCTCGGCAGGTCGGGCCGGGCGTCGTACGCGGCACGGATACGGTCCAGGAAGGCCGCGCGGATGATGCAGCCGCCACGCCAGATCGCTGAGACGGCGCCCAGGTCGATGTTCCAGTCGTACTCCCCGCGCGCCGCGTCGATCTCGTGGAAGCCCTGCGTGTACGACACGATCTTCGACGCGTACAGCGCCTGCTCCACCCGGTCCGCGAAGGCGCCGGCCTCCGCCTCGCTCAGCGCCGCGGGCTTCGGCCCGGCCAGGCCCCGCGAGGCCTCCCGCAGCTCCGCGTGGCCGGAGAGGGAGCGGGCGAAGACCGCCTCGGCGATACCGGAGACCGGGACGCCGAGGTCCAGCGCGATCTGGACGGTCCAGCGGCCGGTGCCCTTCTGCTCGGCCTGGTCGACCACCACGTCCACGAACGGCTTGCCGGTGGCCGCGTCCACGTGGGACAGCACCTCGGCCGTGATCTCGATCAGGTACGAGTCGAGGCGCCCCGTGTTCCACGTGCGGAAGATGTCGGCGATCTGCGCGGGGGAGTACCCGGCGACATCGCGCAGCAGCTGGTACGCCTCGCCGATGAGCTGCATGTCGGCGTACTCGATGCCGTTGTGCACCATCTTCACGAAGTGACCGGCGCCGTCCGGGCCGACGTGCGTCACACAGGGCGCCCCGTCCGCCGCCTTCGCCGAGATCTTCTCCAGCATCGGGCCGAGCGAGTCGTACGACTCCTTCGGGCCGCCCGGCATGATGCTCGGCCCGTGCAGTGCGCCCTCCTCGCCGCCGGAGACACCCATGCCGACGAAGTGGATGCCCTGCTCGCGCAGCGCCTTCTCCCGGCGGCGGGTGTCCGCGAAGTGCGCGTTGCCACCGTCGATGATCATGTCGCCGGGCTCCAGGAGCGGGGCGAACTCCTCGATCACGGCGTCGGTCGGGTCGCCGGCCTTGACCATGATGACCAGACGGCGCGGCCGCTCCAGTGCCGCCACGAACTCCTTGGCGGTCTCGGCCGCGATGAAGTCGCCCTCGTGCCCGAACTCCTCCACCAGGGCGTGCGTGCGCGACGACGTCCGGTTGTGCAGCGCGACCGTGTAGCCGTTGCGCGCGAAGTTCCGGGCCAGATTGCGGCCCATGACCGCGAGTCCGGTGACGCCGATCTGGGCTGAAGTGCTCATACCGCCTGCTCCCTAACTGCCTCGTGAGTACGGCCCCGCCAGTATTGCCGCGGTGGTGCCCTGAGCCCATCCTGACGTGCCGCTATGGCGGGCGCACATTCGACCCGCCAGCTTTGATTACGCACGGAAGGCGCCTCTTGCCTCAGCGAGGCTCCGACCCGCTGCGAGGAGACCCGGGCGGTTTCCGGTAAGAAAGGCCGATTCCCGGCCACTTGGCCGTCCGAGGCGTCCGATCGCCCACTTGTCATGGCCTGTTCGCAGCGCTTATTTTGGCCGCTCCTGACGCATGGCTAGGGGGCTCGAGACATGGCCGTACGCGGCCGGCACCGCCGGTATCAGCCGAACCTGATGAATCGCGCTTCGCTCACCGTCACCGTGGGCGGCGCGGGCCTCGCCATCCCCCTCGTCGCCGCCGGCAGCGCGGACGCGGCGGACGCGGCCACCTGGAACAAGGTCGCCGCCTGCGAGTCCAGCGGCAACTGGACCATCAACACGGGCAACGGCTACTACGGCGGACTGCAGTTCACCCAGTCCACCTGGGAGGCCTACGGGGGCACCGCGTACGCGGCCCGCGCCGATCTGGCCACCCGGGACCAGCAGATCGCCGTCGCCGAGAAGGTGCTCGACGGGCAGGGGCCCGGCGCCTGGCCGGCCTGCTCGGTACACGCCGGCCTCACCGGGGGCGGCGGCTCGCCCGGCGTCCACCCCGACGGCGGCACGAGCCGCCCGGTGAGGAGCACGCACAGTTCCGTCAAGGACGTCCAGCCGCAGACCACCCCGCAGTCCCGCGCCGGCAAGGCCGAGATGTACACGGTGGTGCACGGCGACACGCTCTCCCGGATCGCCGCGGACCAGCACGTGCACGGCGGCTGGCAGCGGCTGTACGCGGGCAACCGGACGACCATCGGATCCGACCCCGACCTGATCATCCCGGGGCAGCGGCTGAGCCTGCACGCCAAGGCGTCCCCGGCCGCCGACACCCGCACTCCGGCCAAGCCCGCGAAGAAGAGGGAGCCTTCGCAGAAGAAGGCTCCCACGCACCACACCCGTCCCACGTCGACGAGCGGACACTCGCTCGTCGCGCCCGTCGACGCCGCCACGGGCACGCCCTACCACGCCGCCGGTTCGCACTGGTCGAAGGGCTATCACACGGGCGTCGACTTCCCCGTGCCCACCGGCACCTCCGTCCGGGCGGTCGAGGCCGGTCACGTGGTCGCCGCCGGCTGGGGCGGCTCGTACGGCTACCAGGTCGTCATCCGGCACTCCGACGGCCGCTACACCCAGTACGCCCACCTGTCGGCCATCTCCGTCAAGGCCGGGCAGCCGGTGAGCGGTGGCCAGCGCATCGGCCGCTCCGGAGCCACCGGAAACGTCACGGGCCCGCATCTGCACTTCGAGGTGCGCACGGGACCCGGCTTCGGCACGGACGTCGACCCGGTCGCCTACCTGCGGGCCGGCGGCGTCAGGATATGAGCCGCGTGCGCTGCCGGTCCAGCACCGGCAGCGGCACGTACAGGCCCGCGTAGGGAGCCGGGATCAGGAACTCGACGGCCTCGACCAGGGTCTCGACGTCGTCTGGGACGGTGTCCGGCACCGTGGTGTCCGCCAGGGCGGCGGCGTCCGCCAGGGCGGCTTCCCCCTGCGCGGCGTCGCCCAGGACCGCCGCGGTGCGCTGCCGGGGAAACACCGCGGACCCCTGCCCGAGGTCGCCCAGCGGTGACACCGGTGGCAGCGGCTCGGCGGCCGAGCCGGCCGAGGCCTCGGATGCCGGCCCCGCAGGGAGCCCGGCGAGGTGCTCGGCGGTGGGCTCCGCTGCCTGCGGAGCGTGCTCCAGCCGTTCGGTCATCAGCAGGATCAGGCCACCGCCCGCCACCACCGAGCAACTCAGGGCGAGAGTGATGCCCGTGGCGCCGTACCGGAAGGTCTCGCCGAACATCGTGATGCCGACCGCGGCGGCCAGCACCGGGTTGACCACCGTGAGCGTGGCGAGCGGCGCGGCGAGGCCGCCGCCTCGGTAGGCGGCCTGCGACAGCAGCACACCGGCGACGGCGAAGACACCGATCATCCCCAGGGACGGCAGGTCCGCCGCCGACACCCCGTCGGTCCAGTCGACCGCGACCGTCTTGATGAACACCGACGACATGCCGAAGGCTGTGCCGGAGGCGGTGGCGAGCAGCACGCTGCGCACTGCCGGATGCCGGTGCGCGGCGTGGCCGGCGATCATCAGCGCGACCAACGCCCCGCCGGTGACCAGCGCGGCACCGGTCCGCTGGGCCGCGGCCAGCGCATGACCGTCCGAGGTGCCGACCAGGGAGAGCAGGCCCGCCAGGCCCGTGGTGGCCATCACGGCACCGCGCCAGGCCGTCGCCCCGGCCCTGCGGCCGACGAACAGGGCGGCCATGGGCAGCGCGAAGACGATGGTCAGCGCGCCCAACGGCTGCACCAGGCTGAGCGGACCGAAGGCCAGCGCGACGGCGTGCAGCACTCCGCCGAAGCCGTTCAGCGCGAGCGCCGCCCACCAACCGGGGCGGCGCAGCGGCGCGTACGACCCATCGGGGGAGGACAGCGCCACCTGCTCCTGCACGATCGCCCCGCCCGCGTACGCGACGGCGGAGACGAACGACAGCAGCACGGACAACGCGAGGGCGCTCATCAGCGGCTCCTCTGCGTGGGGCGGGGGCCCGGGGCCCGGCGCGGCGAACGGTCGGCTTCCATGACCAACACTCTGCCCGCCCGGGGCCTTCCCGTCGTCGTCCCTGAGCAGTCAATGGGTCCTACTGCCGATGGAGTACGCGTGGCGCCCGCTCCTCCCCAAGGTGGGCGCCCGCAGGGTGGGGGCCGCCTCGACCGCGCCTCCTCCGGCCCTGGTACTACTCTCGTCCGTGGACCTCGACCCCCGACTCGCCGCGCTCCGCCCGCTCGGCGGCTTCTTCGTCCTGCGCACGACCGCGAACACCGGCGCGGCCCCGGCCGGCCCGCTCCCGGCACTCGCGCAGGCCTACGCGGACACGGCGTCGGACCCGCGGCTAAACGCCCTGGCCGCGCGGGTCGGGGCGGTCGCACACCGGCTGCGCACCCCCGAGCCGCGGGTGTCCGCGTCGATCGTCCACCAGGGACTCGCCGCCCGGCTGTGGTCGGCGGCCCTCGGCTGTGCCGCCCTGTACGGCCGCCTCCCCGACCTGGACCCGGCGCTGCTGCTCTGGGACTTCGCCGCGACCGCCCCCGACGACCTGTGGCTGACCGAGGTGCGCCCGCACCCGCGGGACCCGTACCCCACGGACGCCGGCACACTCGCGGACGCCGTACTGCACGGCCACCTCGAGCCCCTGGCGAAAGCCCTGAGGACCCGCTACGGGGTCGCGACCGGACTGCTGTGGGGCAACGCGGGCTCCGCGCTGGCCGGCGCGGCCCGCCTGCTGGACCGCTGGGCGCGGGTGAACGGCCGTACGGACGTGGCCGACCGGACCCTGACGCTCACCGCGGCCCTCCTCACCCACCCGCTGCTCAGCACCACCGGCACCCTCACCGGCACCGGTTTCCGGCGCCGCAGCTGCTGTCTCTACTACCGTGTGCCCGGCGGCGGAGTCTGCGGGGACTGCTGCTTTCCGCGGCCGCCGGCCCTTCCCCGCGGGCCGCATCTGGGTGACCATGGTGGTCCGGCCATGTGAGACCAGGGGGTTGCCGGTGCGAGTGGGACTGCTGAGCCGGGAGTACCCCCCGGACGTGTACGGCGGTGCGGGAGTCCATGTCGAGTTCCTGGCCCGCGAGTTGCGGCCCCTGGTGGACCTCGAGGTGCACTGCTGGGGCGAGGGCCGCGGGCCCGGCGTGACACGCCACCGGCCGTGGTCCGTGCTGGACGGTGCCAACGACGCGCTGCGGACCTTCTCGGTGGACCTGGCCATGGCCGCCGCCCTGGAGGGCCGCGAACTCGTCCACTCCCACACCTGGTACGCCAACCTCGCGGGCCATGTCGCCAAGCTCCTGTACGGCGTCCCGCACGTGGTCACCGCCCACTCGCTGGAGCCGCTGCGCCCCTGGAAGGCCGAGCAACTCGGCGGCGGCTACGCCCTGTCCGGCTGGGCGGAGCGCACCGCGATCGAGGCCGCCGACGCGGTGATCGCGGTGTCGGGCGCGATGCGCGAGGACATCCTCGGCTGCTACCCGGCGCTGGACCCGGCGCGCGTCCACATCGTGCACAACGGCATCGACACCACCCTGTACCAGCCGGATCCCGGCACCGACGTGCTGCGCCGCGTCGGCCTCGACCCCGACCGGCCCTACGTGCTGTTCGTCGGCCGCATCACCCGCCAGAAGGGCGTGCCCCACCTGCTGCGCGCGGTCCGCGACATCGACCCGGCGGCCCAGGTCGTGCTGTGCGCGGGCGCGCCCGACACCCCGGAGATCGACCGGGAGTTCCGCGACCTCTTCGAGGAGCTCAGCCGGGTCCGCGCGGGCGTGCACTGGATCCCGCAGATGCTGCCGCGCGCCGAGGTCGTCCAACTCCTCACCCACGCGGCCGTGTTCGTCTGCCCGTCGGTGTACGAACCGCTCGGCATCGTCAACCTGGAGGCGATGGCCTGCGGCACGCCGGTCGTGGCCTCCCGGGTCGGCGGCATCCCCGAGGTGGTCGAGGACGGCGTGACCGGTCTCCTGGTGGAGGCCGGCGACGGCTTCGAGCCGGGCCTCACCCGCGCACTCGACACCGTCCTCGGCGATCCGGGGGCGGCCCGGCGGATGGGCGAGGCCGGACGGGAGCGCGCGGTGGGCGAGTTCGGCTGGGACGCGGTGGCCCGGCGCACGGTCCGGCTGTACGAGGAGATCCTCGAGCAGGCTTAGCCCGCGCCGGCCTGGGGCAGGCATGGTGTCAATCACGGTGAGGGGAGCGGCCATGCGTCGTGGAGGGCCTTCGGTACTCGGCATCGTGCTGGCGGGGGGCGAGGGTAAACGCCTGATGCCGCTGACCGCGGACCGCGCGAAACCCGCGGTCACCTTCGGCGGCACCTACCGCCTCGTCGACTTCGTCCTGTCCAACCTCGTCAACGGCGACATCCTGCGCATCTGCGTGCTGACCCAGTACAAGTCGCACTCGCTGGACCGGCACATCACCACCACCTGGCGGATGTCCAGCCTGCTCGGCAACTACGTCACACCGGTCCCGGCGCAGCAGCGGCTCGGCCCGCGCTGGTACCTGGGCAGCGCGGACGCCATCCTGCAGTCGCTGAACCTGGTGCACGACGAGGCACCCGAGTACGTCGCGGTGTTCGGCGCCGACCACGTGTACCGCATGGACCCCCGGCAGATGCTCCAGCAGCACATCGAGGGCGGCGCGGGCGTGACGGTGGCCGGCATCCGTGTGCCCCGCTCGGAGTCCTCCGCCTTCGGTGTGATCGCCCCGGGTTCCGACGGGCGGACCGTGGAGCGCTTCCTGGAGAAGCCCGCCGATCCGCCGGGCCTCGCGGACGACCCGGAGTGCGTCGTCGCCTCGATGGGCAACTACATCTTCACCACCAAGGCCCTGATCGAGGCCCTGCACCGGGACGCCGAGGACGACAGCTCGGTGCACGACATGGGCGGCTCGATCCTGCCCCAGCTCACCGCCCGCGGCGAGGCGCAGCTGTACGACTTCAGCGACAACCACGTCCCCGGCGAGACCGTCCGCGACCAGGGCTACTGGCGGGACGTCGGCACCCTCGACGCGTACTACGACGCCCACATGGACCTGATCGCCGAGCGCCCCGCGTTCAACCTCTACAACCGCCAGTGGCCCGTCTACACCCACTCGTACCACCTCTCGCCCGCGCGCTTCAACGCCGGCGGCATCGCGAGCGAGTCCATCATCAGCGCCGGCTGCCTGATCCGCGGCCAGGTCACCCGGTCCGTGCTGTCCCCGGGCGTGCGGGTCGACCCGGGCGCGGTCGTCCAGGGCTCCGTGCTGCACGACAACGTCCACATAGGCCGGGGCGCCGTCGTGCGCGGGGCGGTCCTCGACAAGAACGTCGAGGTGCCGCCCGGCGCGACGATCGGCGTCAACCCGGAGCGGGACGCGGAGCTGTACACCGTGTCCAAGGGCGGGGTGATCGCGCTGGGCAAGGGGCAGCGGGTGCCGTAGGCCCTGCCGTCCGGCCGGTCCGCTCAGCCGGTCAGCGGCGGGAAGTGGGTCATGGTCACCTCGCTCGACCGGCGCAGGTCGTCGGCGAGGCTGAACTGGAGGTACTCGCTGCCCGGCTCGGTGTGCACGGGCACGTGTCCCGGCGGCGCGTAGAAGGCCTCACCGCCGCGGTACACCTCGTCGTGGTCCGGGTAGCGGAAGGTGAGCTCGCCCTTGAAGACGTACCCCCAGTGCGGGCACTGGCAGCGGTGCTCGGGCAGTCCCCGCAGCAACGGGGTGTGGTCGACGTCCTCGCGGAACATCAGGAAGTCCACCGTGTAGGGCTCGAGGTCCTCGGAGTGGTCGACCACGGGGCCGTAGTCGCCGCCCTGCGTGGCCGTGTCCCTGGAAACCTTCGGCATGTCCTCGCCTTCTTCCCGCTGAGGAGGTCCGCTGAGGAGGCCGTACTCCCTCCGCCGAGGGGCGGCTGCCTCCATTGTCGGCGCGCGACGCGTTCCGCGCGATCCGCGCGCCCTCCCCGGCTTCATGGCCTTGGGCCCCCAGGATGCGGACAACGATGTCGAAATCTCCGGAGGCCACATGAGAGGGACCCGGCGCCCGCGGCTGTGCCTGGCCGGGGTGATGGCGGTGTCCGCGCTGCTGACCACCCCCGCCGCACGGGCCGCGGAACCGTCCGACGGCCGCCTCACCGACCTGGTCAACCCCTTCATCGGGACCCAGAACGAGGGCAACACCTTCCCCGGCGCGGCCGTGCCCTTCGGCATGGTGCAGCTCTCGCCCGACACCGGGCACAACACCGGCTACGACTACTCCCAGGACCGCATCCGCGGCTTCTCCCTGGTCCATCTCCCGGGCGTCGGCTGCCGGATCGGCGGCGACCTGCCCGTACTGCCCACCACCGGCGAGGTCACCCGGACCGACTACGCCCGGTACGCGGCCGGTTTCCGGCACGAGGACGAGACGGCGAGCCCCGGCTACTACCGGGTCGGCCTGGACTCGGGGATCGAGGCCGAGCTCACCGCCACCGAGCGCACCGGCGTGCAGCGCTACACCTTCCCCGCCACCGACCACGCCAACGTCCTGCTGAACGCGGCCCAGGCGCTGCACAGGCCGGTCACCAGCGCGGTGGAGATCCTCGACGACCGGACCGTGCGCACCGCGATCACCGGCCACGGCTTCTGCCGGGAGACCGGTCCGTACACCGTGTACACCATCACCCGTTTCTCCCGGCCCTTCACCGCGTACGGCACCTGGGACGGCGCCACGGTCACCGCGGGCTCCCGGACCGGGCGCGGCGGCGCCTACGTACGCTTCGACACCACCCGGGACCGCACCGTCGAGGCGACCACCGCCCTGTCGTACGTCGACGCGCGCGGCGCCGAGATCAATCTGCGCGCCGAGGGCGGACGTTCCTTCGACGCCGTCCGGGACCGGGCCCGGCAGGCCTGGGAGCGCCGTCTTCGCACGGTCCGGGTCCGCGGCGGCGACGCGGCCCTGCGCCGCACCTTCTACTCGTCCCTGTACCGCTCGTTCCTGGCACCGAACACCGGCAGCGACGCGGACGGCCGCTACACCGGCTGGGACCGGCGGGTCCACCGGGCCGAGGGCTTCACGTACTACCAGAACTGGTCGCTGTGGGACACCTACCGCACCCAGTGCCAGCTGCTGGCCCTGCTCGCGCCCCGCGAGGCCCGGGACATGGCGATCTCGGTGGTCAAGGTCGACGAGGACGGCGGCTGGCTGCCCAAGTGGGGCTACGGACCGGTCGAGACGAACATCATGACCGGCGACCCGGTGACCCCGTTCCTGACCACCGCCTACCAGACGGGCCTGCTGCGGGGGTACGAGGAGCGGGCCTACCGGGCGCTGCGGAAGAACGCCGACGGGGTGCCGCCCGCCGACTACCCGGGGGTGGGCCGGGAGGCCAACGCGGAGTACCTGGGACACGGATTCGCGCCGTACATCAAGGACCGCCCGCGCACCAAGCCGGGCGACTCCGACTACCACGAGGGCGGCTCCGTCACCCTGGAGTACGCCCTGTCGGACGCGATGCTCGCCCAGATGGCCCGCGCCCTGGGCCACGACGGGGACGCGGCCCGGTATGCGGCCCGGTCGCGCAACTACCGCAACGTCTTCGACCCCTCGACCGGGTTCTTCCGCGCCCGGGACGCCTCCGGCGCCTTCACCGGCCCGGCCGACCCGGCCGCCGGCGTGGGCTTCCACGAGGGGACCGCCTGGCAGTACCAGTGGATGGTGCCGCAGGACATCCCCGGCGTGGTCGGCCTGATCGGCGGCGAGCGCGCGGCGAACGGCCGGCTCGACGCGTTCTTCGCCTACGACAGGCTGCGCGCGGACCCGGCCGGGACCGCGCGCGAGGTGTGGGTGCACGGCGACCCGTACGCCTACTACAACGCGGCCGTCTACAACCCGCAGAACGAGCCCGACCTCGCCGCTCCCTACACCTACCTGTGGACCGGGCAGCCCTGGAAGACCACCGACGTGGTGCACGCGGCGCTGACCCTGTTCACCGACACGCCGACCGGCATGACCGGCAACGACGACCTGGGCACGATGTCCGCCTGGCACGTGCTGTCCTCGATCGGGCTCTTCCCGGTGCAGCCCGGGTACGGCACCTGGGGGCTGTCCACGCCCGTCTTCGACCGGGTCGACCTCACGCTGGACCGCCGTTTCTGGCCCGGCGGCGCCCTCACGGTCACGGCGCCGGGCACCTCGGCGGCCGACCGCTACGTCCAGACGGTGCGCGCGGACGCCACCGCGCACGACCGGACCTACCTGACGACCCGGGAGCTGCGGTCGCTGCGCTCGCTGGCGTTCACGGTCGGCCCGCGCCCGTCGGAGTGGGGTACGTCACCCCAGGCGGCACCCCCGGTGCTGAAGTGACCTCAGGCGTCCCGTGTGTCCCGCCCCTTTCCCCGGGGGCGGGACTTAATCTGCTGTTAACTGAGCGTAGCCCGACCGTACTTGACCGTAATCGTCCAGCGGGGATTGACTGCAGACCCGCCCCACCCGTCGTCGACGCGAGGCAAGCCATTGACAAGTGATCCGCTCGCACCTCTCGATCTGGCGTTCTGGAACATCGAGTCCGACCGGCACCCGATGCACCTGGGCGCGCTCGGCGTCTTCTCCGCGCACTCGCCCACCGCCGGCGCCCACGCCGCCGACCTGCTCGCCGCCCGTGCCGCCGCCGTGCCCGGCCTCAGAATGCGCATCCGCGACGTGTGGCAGCCGCTCGACCTGCGCCGGCCGCACCGGCTCGGCTCCTTCGGCGGGGCCGCCCGCGAGGCGGACCCCGGCTTCGACCCGCTCGACCACGTACGCCTGCACGCCCCGACCGGTGACTTCCACGCCCTGGCCGGCCGGCTCATGGAGCGCCCGCTGGAGCGTGCCCGGGCACCCTGGGAGGCGCATGTGCTGCCGGGCGAGGACGGGGTCTCCTTCGCGGTCCTGTTCAAGTTCCACCACGCGCTGGCCGACGGCCTCAGGGCGCTGACGCTGGCCGCCGCGGTACTGGACCCGATGGACATGCCGGAGCGCCGGCCCCGCCCCGTCGAGCCCCCGCGCGGCCTGCTGGCCGACCTGCGCAGGCTGCCCGGCCGGGTCCCCGGGCTGCTGCGCGGCGCGCTGTCCGACGTGGGCCGGGCCCTGGACATCGGGGCCTCCGTCGCCCTGTCCACCCTGGGGATGAGCTCCTCCGCGGCGCTGGCCTCCGGCTCCAGCGGCACCCGGCGCACGGCCGGGGTCGATCTGGACATCGACGACGTGCACCGCGTGCGCAAGGCCGTCGGCGGCACCGTCAACGACGTCCTCATCGCCGTCGTCGCGGGCGCCCTGCGCCGCTGGCTGGACGAGCGCGGCGACGGCAGCGAGGGCGTGGCGCCGCGCGCCCTGATCCCGGTCTCCCGGCGCCGCCCGCGCACCGCGCACCCACAGGGCAACCGGCTCTCCGGATACCTGATACGGCTCCCGGTCGGTGATCCCGACCCGCTCGCCCGCCTGGCCCGGGTCCGTACCGCGATGGACCGCAACAAGGACGCGGGCCCGAACCGGGGCGCGGGCGCCGTCGCGCTGCTGGCCGACCACGTGCCGGCGCTCGGCCACCGGCTCGGCGGACCGCTCGTCGGCCAGGCCGCCCGGCTGTGGTTCGACATCCTGGTCACCAGCGTGCCGCTGCCCGGTCTCGGTCTCCGGCTCGGCGGCCACCCGCTGGCCGCGGTCTACCCCTTCGCCCCGCTCGCCCCCGGCCAGTCCCTCGCCGTCGCGATCTCCACCTACCGCGGCCACGTCCACTACGGCCTCGTCGCCGACGCCGAGGCGGTACCGGACCTGGACCGGCTGGCCCGGGCGGTGACGGACGAGGTGGAAACCCTGCTCGCGGTCTGCGCCCCCTGACGGCGTGGTCCCCGCCGGCCGCCGCGCGGTGAACCGGCCGAGCGACAGGTGCGCGCCCGCTGAC
>NZ_JBEXLP010000114.1:0-19934 GCF_040610035.1 Streptomyces sp. NPDC004542 | reverse complement strand
GGGCCGGCGCGGTGCCGGCGCCGGCCGTCCCGGCCACCCGCTCGCGGGCGGCCGGCGCCCTGCCGCTGGGCGACGTGCGCCAGGAGTGCCGGGGGCTCGCCCGGGCGGCGGTCCGCCTCGACGCCGCCGCCGTCGAGGAGCAGCTGAACGCCGCCGTCGCCGACCACGGTCTCACCGTCGCCTGGCAGGAGGTGATGATGCCGGCGCTGCACGCCGTCGGACGCAAGTGGGCCTCGTCCGGAGACCGCTACGTCGAGGTGGAACACCTGCTGTCCTGGCACGTCTCCACCGTCCTGCGCCGGCACACCCGGCCGCCCGCACCGGCGGGCGACGCGCCGCACGCGGGGCCGGTCCTCCTGGCCTGCGTACCCGGCGAGGAGCACACGCTGCCGCTGGAGGCGCTCAACGCCGGCCTGAGCGGGCTCTCCGTGCCCACCAGGATGCTGGGTGCCGCGGTGCCCGCCGAGGCACTGACGGCGGCGGTGCGGCGGCTCGGGCCGTCCGCCGTGGTCCTGTGGGCGCAGTCCCGTTCGGCGGCGAGCCTGCCGCTGGCGCAGCACCTCGCCGCCACGGAGTGGGGCGTCAAGGGCGCGCGCCGGCAGCCACTGCTGCTGCTCGGCGGCCCGGGCTGGGCGGGCCGCCCGGCCCGGGGCATGCTGCGCCCCACCAGCCTGCGCGAGGCGCTCGACACGCTGGCCGGTGCCCACCGCGCCGCGTCGTAGCCCGAGCCGGCCCGGCCCCGCCCGGCCGTCCGCCGGCGCGGCGACCGCGGCTCAGGGCGGGGCGTCCCCGCGCCGCTTCTCCTCCCGCAGCAGCTCCTCCAGGTCCGGGAGCCGGTCCAGTCCCCGGACCGGCCGTGCCATGCGCGGATTGCGCTCCAGCCGCCCGCGGTGACGGTGCAGGAAGGCCCAGTACCCGGCCGTGTACGGACAGGCCCGCTCGCCCACCCGCTCGGCGGGGCGGTACGCGCACCCGCCGCACAGGTCGCTCATGCGGTGCACGTACGAGCCGCCGGAGGTGTACGGCTTGGTCGTCATCCGCCCGCCGTCGGCGTACTGCGACATGCCGACGACGTTCGGGACCATCACCCAGTCGTAGCCGTCGACGAAGCAGCGGTGGAACCAGTCGGTCACCGCCCGCGGATCCCACCCCCGCTGCAGGGCGTGGCTGCCCAGCAGCATCAGCCGCGGGATGTGGTGGGTCCAGCCGGTGTCCCGCACCTGCGCCAGCACCGTGGCGAGACAGCGGGCGGTGACCGCGTCGGCGTCCAGCTCCAGGAACCACTCCGGCAGCGGCGCGCGGTGCCCGAGGGCGTTGCGGTCGCGGTAGTCCTCGCCGAAGTACCAGTACAGCTGCCACACGTACTCGCGCCAGCCGGCGACCTGCCGTACGAACCCCTCGACGCTGTTCACCGGCGCCCGCCCCGCCCGCCAGGCCGCCTCCGCCCGGTCCACGCACTCGGCGGGAGCGAGGAGACCGAGATTGAGCGACGACGACAGCAGGCTGTGGCTCATCACCGGATCACCGGCCAGCACGGCGTCCTCGTACGGACCGAACCCGGCCAGCCGGTGGTCCACGAACCGGCGCAGCGCGGCCAGCGCCTCCCGGCGGGTGGCGGGGAACAGCCGGGGCCCGTCGCGCCCCACGAACCGGACGCCGCCGGTGTGTTCCCACCGGTCGAGGTCGTGGCGCACCTCCTCGTCGATGCCGTCCTCGCGCGGCCGGTACGGTGCGGGCGCGCCGAGCGTGGCCGCCCCCTTCGGCGGGGGTTCGCGGTTGGCGTGGTCGTGGTTCCAGCGTCCGCCCGCCGGTTCGCCGCCGTCCATCAGCAGGGCGTGCTCGCGGCGCACCCAGCGGTAGAAGTCCTCCTGGCGCAGCCGCTGCCCCGGGCGGTCGCCGGCCCAGGCCCGGAACGCGTCGTGCGGGACGAGGAAGCCGCGCGCGGGCAGCACCGAGACGCCGTCCAGAGAGCGCACGAACCGCAGCGCGGCGTGGGAGGTGGGGTGGCACACCGTCGCGGGACCGCCCCGCAGCGCCTCGGCCAGCCCCTCGCGGTACGTCTCGGCCCGGACGTACCGCACCCGGTCGCCGAGCTCCGCGGCGCGGTGCCGCATCGCGGAGAGCACCAGATGGGCCTTGGCCCGGTGGAAGCGCCTGCGGCGGAAGACCGAGCGCGCCTCGATCATCACTAGGGGCGCGCCGCGCTCGGGGCCGCCGTCGCCGGGCGCCAGGAAGTGCGGTCCGAGCTGGTCGCCGAAGAGCCAGTGGGGTGTGGCCATGGCGGGTACTCCTCAGTCCTGCCGAGTCCTTCTCAGTCCTTCCCGCGGGCTCGTCTGAAGCGGGCCAGTCCTTCGGACAGGTCGACCACGGGATCCGGGTAGTCGAGCGCGGCCCGGTCCAGGCCCCGCAGTTTCCACGGCTCGTGCACGGCCGGGCCCTCGACGTCCTCCAGTTCGGGTACCCACCGCCGGACGTAGGCGCCGTCCGGGTCGTACCGCTTCGCTTGGGTGACCGGGTTGAGCACCCGGTTGGGGCGGGTGTCCGTGCCGGTCCCCGCCACCCACTGCCAGTTGAGCTGGTTGTTGGCGAGGTCGCCGTCGACCAGGAACCGCAGGAAGTGCCGGGCGCCCACCCGCCAGTCCACGTAGAGCGTCTTGGTCAGGAAGCTCGCGGTCAGCAGGCGGCCGCGGTTGTGCATCCAGCCCTCGTGCCGCAGCTGGCGCATGGCCGCGTCCACGATCGGATAGCCGGTCCGGCCCTCCCGCCAGGCCTCGATGTCCTCCCCGGCGGTGCGTTCGGTCCGCCAGCGGTCGTGCTTCGTGCGGTAGTCGGCGTCGGCCGCGTGCGGCCGCGCGGCCAGCAGCTGGCGGTGGAAGTCGCGCCAGGCGAGCTGCCGCACGAACGCCTCGGCGCCGGGTCCGCCGGTGTTCCGGGCCCGGTGCACGACCTCGACGGGGGAGAGCGTGCCGAAGTGGAGGTGGGGCGAGAGCCGGGAAGTCGCGTCGCCGGCCAGGTCGTCGTGCTGGTCCTCGTACCCGGCGACGCCCGCGCGCAGCCAGGCCGCGAGCCGCCGCCGGCCCTCCGTCTCGCCGCCCGCGGCGAGCGCCGGGGACAGCTGCGGCAGCGCGTCCCGGGAGGGAAGCGCCTCCGATCCGATCCCGTCCGGCACCCGCACGGCCCGGGGCGCGCCGAGGGTGTCCCGCAGCCGCTGCCGCGACCACTGCCGGAAGTACGGCGTGAACACCGCGAAGTGGTCCGAGGAGGCCGGGGTCAACGCGCCGGGTACGACCGCCGTGGTCACCGTGTCGTGGACGTGCAGCCGGCGCCCGTCCGCCTCCAGGGCACGCCGCAGCCGCTCCTCCCTGCGGTGGGCGTAGCCGCTCACGTCGGCCGCCATGTGCACCTCGTCGGCGTCCGCCTCGGCCGCCACCTTGCACACCTCGGCGACCACGTCACCCGACCGGACGACGAGCCGCCCGCCGCGCCGTCGGAGCCCCGCGTTCAGGTCCCCCAGGCAGTCGGCGAGGAAGGCCAGCCGGTTGGGCGCCGTGAAGCCGGCCTCCTCCACACCCCGGTCGCGCACGAAGAGGGGGACGACCAGGCGTCCGCCGTCCAGGGCGGCCCGCAGGGGCGGGTGGTCGTGCAGGCGCAGGTCCGAGGTGAACAGGACGACCGAGGCGTTCATGGTGCGGCTCCGGGGGCGAGACGGCGTGGAGAGCTGGACGATCACTGGCTTCCGGCCCGGCGGGCACCGCGGATGCGGGGCGTCAGCGCGCTGGAGCAGGTTCCCCCTTGTGGGTGGGCGGGGTGCGGGTGGCGGCCCGCGCGATGTTGCGGGCCATGCCGCCGAAGACGATGGCGTGGAAGGGTGACACGGCCCACCAGTAGGCGTGGCCCAGCAGCCCACGGGGATGGAACAGCGCCCGCTGCCGGTACCGGCTGCGGCCGGCGCCGTCCGGTTCGGCGTACATCTCCAGCCACGCCAGACCCGGCAGCCGCATCTCGGCCCGCAGCCGCAGCAGGTGTCCCGGCTCGATCTCCTCGACCCGCCAGAAGTCCAGCGAGTCGCCCACCCGCAGCCGCTGCGCGTCCCGTCGCCCACGGCGCAGCCCGACCCCGCCGGCCAGCCGGTCCAGCCGGCCGCGCAGCGCCCAGGCGAGCGGGAAAGAGTACCAGCCGTTGTCGCCGCCGACGCCCTCGATGACCCGCCACAGGGCGTCGGGCGGGGCGTCCACGGCCACCTCGCGGCAGTCGGTGTACAGGCTGCCGCCCGCCCAGTCGGGGTCGGTCGGCAGCGGATCGCTGGGGGCGCCGGGCACCCCCGCGGACGACCAGCGGGTGCTGACGTCGGCCTCGCGGACGCGCCGCAGCGCCAGTCGCACCGCCTCGTCGAAGCCCACCGGATGTCCCGGCGGGTCGGGCACGTACCGGCTGATGTCGTGCTCGCGGCAGACGACCTCGTGGCGCAGCGACTCGGTGAGCGGCCGGGCGATGGACGCCGGAACGGGGGTGACCAGACCCACCCAGTGGCTGGACAGCCGTGGGGTGAGCACCGGCACGGCGACGATGACCCGGCGCGGCAGGCCGGCCACCGCCGCGTACCGGGCCATCATCTCCCGGTAGGTGAGGATGTCCGGACCGCCGATGTCGAAGGCCCGGTTGACCTCGGCGGGCATCCGCGCGCTGCCCACGAGGAGGCGGAGCACGTCCCGCACGGCGATGGGCTGGATGCGGGTGCGCACCCAGCTCGGGGTGACCATCACGGGCAGGCGCTCGGTGAGGTAGCGGAGCATCTCGAAGGAGACGGAGCCGGAGCCGATGATCACCGCCGCGCGCAGGACGGTCGTCGGCACCCCCGAGTCCAGCAGGATCCGCCCCACCTCGGCCCGTGACCGCAGGTGCGGCGACAGCTCACGCTCCGGCACGCCCGCCGGGGTGAGCCCGCCGAGGTAGACGATGCGCCGCACGCCCGCGGCCCGGGCCGCCTCCCCGAAGATCCGTGCCGCGCGGCGGTCGGTGTCCTCGAAGCGCTTCCCCGTGCCCAGCGCGTGCACCAGGTAGTACGCGACGTCGACGTCCCGCATCGCCTCGGCGACGGAGCCGGCGTCGGTCACGTCCCCCCGTACCACCTCCACCTCGCCCGCCCACGGATGGTCGCGCAGCTTGCCGGGGGAGCGGGCGAGGCACCGCACCCGGTGACCGGCGGCCAGCAGTTCGGGCACGAGCCGGCCGCCGATGTACCCCGTGGCGCCCGTCACCAGGCAGCGCAGCCCGGGTTCCGCTTCGTCGTGCTCCATGGCTCCTCGGCCCTCCGGCTCCTCGGTCCTGCGTGTCGGTGTCCCCCCTGTCATCACTTCCGTGTTCCCCCCTGTCATCACTTCCACGACGGCGGTGCTTGTGGATGCGAGTCCTTCTATAGGCTGATCACGTGGTCACACCAGAAGGGCGGGAGCGGCGGGACGCCGGACAGCAGGCAGCCGCGGAGGAACCGGTGCCGGACCTGCGCTCCTTCGCCGTGCACCTGCGGCGGATGAACGGCGAGATCAACCGGCTCGTGCAAGCCTTCGCCGGCGACCACGGGCTGCACCCCACCGACGTCCAGGCGCTCGCCGCCATCCTGGACTCCGACGAGCCGATGACCCCGGGCCGGCTGCGCGAGCACCTCGGCCTGACCTCGGGCGCGGTGACCGCGTGCGTGGACCGGCTGGAGCGCGCCGGACACATCCGCCGGGTCCGGGAGAGCGCCGACCGCAGGGTGGTCCATCTGTACTACGCGGAAGGCGCCCGTACCGCGGCCAGGGCATACTTCCGTCCGCTGGCCCGGGCCACGGACGCGGCACGCTCCCGCTTCACCGAGGCCGAGCTGGTCGTGATCCTGCGCTTCCTGGCCGCCATGAACGAGGAACTGGCCCGCATCCGCTGACCGCCCCGCGCGGGAAGGACAGGTGTCGTCCGCGATCGGATTTGCCGCAACTGCTCGATCATTGAGATTGTTTTTGATCGAGATACCTGGGGTACTTCGGTCTGCCGAGCCTGGAGAGATATGTCCACCACCCGCACTGCCCGCCTGTTCGTCCCCTTCGCCCTGCTCGCGGCATGGCTCGCCATAGGCGGATTCCTCGGCCCCTTCGCCGGCCGTCTCGGCGAGGTGTCCACCAACGACCAGGCCGCCTTCCTGCCGCGCAGCGCCGAGTCGACGCGGGTCGCCGCCGAACAGCGCGCCTTCCGGCAGCAGGAGACGCTGCCCACGATCGTCGTCTGGACCGCCGAGGGCCGTTCCTCCCTGCGACAGGCGCAGGGGGCCGCCACCGAGGCGCTCGCGGCCCTCACCGGGGCGACGGGCGTGATCGGCAAGGCGTCGCCCGCGCTGCCCTCCGAGGACGGCGCGGCGCTGGAGGGCGTGGTGCAGTTGCGTCCGGACCTCGGCGACCGGCTCCCGGACGTCCTCGACCGGGTCCGTGCCGCCGCCGAACGCGTCCCCGGGACCACGGTCCGGCTGGCCGGACCCGCCGCCACCCAGGCCGACCTGGCCGACGCCTTCGCCGGGATCGACGGACTGCTCCTCGGCGTCGCCCTCGCCGCCGTCCTGGTCATCCTGCTGCTCGTCTACCGCAGCGTGCTGCTGCCGCTCGTGGTCATCCTGGGCGCGGTCTTCGCCCTCGGCCTGGCCTGCGCGATCGTCTACGCCCTCGCCGACCACGGCCTGGTCCGGGTGGACGGGCAGGTGCAGGGCATCCTCTCCATCCTGGTGATCGGCGCGGCCACCGACTACGCCCTGCTGCTCAGCGCCCGCTACCGCGAGGAGCTCACCCTGCGCACCGACCGGTTCACGGCCGCCAGGGCCGCGCTCCGGCAGTCCTGGGGACCGATCCTGGCCAGCGCGGCGACCGTCGGCCTGGGACTGCTCGCCCTGCTGCTCAGCGACCTCACCAACAACCGGGCCCTGGGACCGGTCGGAGCGGTCGGCATCGCCTGTGCCGTGCTGAGTGCCCTGACCTTCCTGCCCGCCGTCCTGGTGCTGCTGGGCCGCGCCGCCTACTGGCCGGCCAGGCCCCGCAGCGCCGACGAACCCGACCGGGGCAGCCGCCTGTGGCACCGGGTGGCGGGCACGGTCGACCGGGCGCCGCGCAAGGTCTGGGCGATCGCCCTGGCCGCGCTGCTCGCCTGCGCCGCCTTCGCGCCGGGCCTCGCCTCCAAGGGCGTGCCCCTCGACGAGACCTTCGTGAACGACGCGCCGTCCGTCGCCGCGCAGCAGACGCTGAGCAGGCACTTCCCCGGCGGATCGGGCAACCCGGCCGTGGTGGTCGCGAACGCGGTCCGCCTGCCCGAGGTCCTGGAGGCCGCCAGGGACACGACGGGGGTCGCCTCGGCGGCCGGCGTCACGAAGTCCGGACGGCCCGGTGGCGACCCCCTCGTCGTCGACGGCCGGGTGCGGATCGACGTCACGCTGCGCTCCGCCGCGGACAGCGACGCCGCCGAGCGGGCCGTGGCCCGGCTGCGGACCGCCGTGCACGCGGTACCCGGCGCCGACGCGCTGGTCGGCGGCTACACGGCCCAGCGCTACGACACGCTGCGCACCGCCGAGCGGGACCGCACCCTCATCGTCCCGGTGGTCCTGGCGATCATCCTCGTCATCCTGACCGTGCTGCTGCGGTCGCTGCTGATGCCCGCGCTGCTGGTGGCCACCGTGGCACTCAGCTTCGTCGCCACCCTGGGCGTGTCGGCGCTGGTGTTCCAGCACGTCCTCGGCTTCACCGGCACCGACCCGTCCGTGCCGCTGTACGGGTTCGTCTTCCTCGTCGCCCTGGGCGTCGACTACAACATCTTCCTGATGTCCCGGGTCCGGGAGGAGTCGCTGCGGCACGGTGTGCGCGAGGGCGTCCTGCGCGGGCTGGTCAGCACGGGCGGGGTCATCACCGCGGCCGGTGTGGTGCTGGCGGCGACCTTCGGGGCGCTGGGGGTGATCCCGCTCGCCTTCCTCGCCCAGATCGCGTTCATCGTGGCGTTCGGGGTGCTGCTCGACACGCTGGTCGTGCGGTCCCTGCTGGTGCCCGCGCTGGTGCGGGACATCGGAGCACGCGCCTGGTGGCCGGGGCGGCTGAGCCGGGACGGCGGCGACGCGGACGCGGCTGTCCTGCCCGATGGGGACATGTCCACGTCCATCCCGGGCAGCCGGTAAGCACGCACTTCGTACGTCGTGTGCGCGGTGCGTCCCTGTTGCTCTCGAGGCCGGAGGTGAGGTGCCGCTATGGAGTCGAAGGTGCTGGAGCGGTTTCCCGCGGGTGCTCCGCGCGGGTCGTGGCCGGCGGAGGAGTACGCGGCCAGGCGAAGGGCGGAGGGTGAGCCCGCGACGGTCGTGATGGACCTGCAGTCCGACGCCTTCCTCGTGGTGGTGCGCACCGGCGGGGAAGACGCCGCCTGACCCGGCACCCGCCCGGCCGGCCGGTGCCGGCCGGGCGGGGTCAGGAGGGCCGGGCCGCCCGGCCCGTCAGGGCGTCGAGATGAGCCCTGCGCGACTGGGCCGTCTGCCCCTGCACCAGCAGGAACAGCCCCTCCCTGGCCAGCCGCTGGGCCTTGCTGTGCAGGGTCATGGCCCGGCCGCCGCCGGCCACCACCGCCGCGGTGGTGGCCGTCCGCATGACGTCGTACGACTGTGTCCTCAGCGCCAGCCGTTCGGCCAGGTCCCCGTCCGCCGGATCGTCGGCCAGCGCGTAGGCCCGGCGGCGGACCTCGTCCAGGCGGGCGCGGACGGGGGCGGCCGTCTCCTCGTCCAGCAGGGCCAGGGCCGCCTCCGCGACGCCGAACACCGCCGGGGAGGCGTTCACCGTCCTGGCGCGGTCGGCCGCCGCCCAGCGCGCGTACGGCGTCCGGAGAGCCACCGACTCCTCGGGGAGCCACAGGCCGTCCAGTTCCAGCGACACCGTGCGGGCGGCGGTGAGGGCCGCCAGGCGCACGGGCCGCGACGCGCGCAGGCCGGGCTGGTCGCGGGCCTCGGTGAAGGCGAGGACCGCCTCGCCGGAGTCGGTGAGCCCGGCCAGCAGCAGCACGTCGTTCAGACCCCAGCCGGTGTACCAGGGGACGGTGCCGTCGAAGCGCACGCCGCCCCGGTCCCGGGTCACCCGGACCGGGGTGCGGCGGGGATGGGACCGCAGGTGCGCGTAGGCCACTCCCGACAGGAGTTCGCCGCGTGCCAGCGGGCCCAGCAGACGCTCCCGGACGGGTGATTCCCCCTCGGTCAGGATCCGCACCGGCGTGTGGTGCTGCGTCTGCACGAACCACGTCGAGCAGCAGGCCCCGGCCAGGATCTCGGCCGTCTCCCGCGCCACCGCGGCCGACGCGGCCGAGCCGCCGTACGCCACCGGCGCGCTCGTCCCGAGCAGCCCGGACCGCTTGACCGCCGCGATGTGACCGGCGGGCACCCCCTCCTGGTCGACGCGCTCGGCGTTGGGCACGAGCAGTTCGTCCGCGAGCCGACGGGCGCTGACGACGAGAGGGTGTGGTGCGATGGTCATACGGAGAATTCTCCCGATCCCGTCGGCCGGACGGTCGCTCGGGGGCCGCGCCCGTGCGTCCAGGGGCGGGACAACCCCGCCGGGATCACCCGGCGGCACCGAGGAGGACGTC
Source organism: Streptomyces sp. NPDC004542 (assembly GCF_040610035.1). Lineage (NCBI taxonomy): Bacteria > Bacillati > Actinomycetota > Actinomycetes > Kitasatosporales > Streptomycetaceae > Streptomyces > Streptomyces sp. NPDC004542. Next base: position 10,310 of record NZ_JBEXLP010000114.1, on the reverse strand, counting down.
ATGAAGCACTACCTGCTCAGCGTGGTCCAGCCGGCCGGCGGACAGCCGCCCGAGCCCGACGCGCTGGCCGAGATCATGCGCAACGTCACGGCTTTCGACGACGAACTGCGCGAGGCCGGGGCCTATGTCTTCGCAGGCGGACTGCACGGGCCGCAGACGGCCACCGTACTGCGGCCCGGGAACGGCGACGTGCTCATCACCGACGGGCCGTACTCCGAGGGCACGGAGTACCTGGGCGGTCTGTGCCTGATCCAGGCCCCCGACCGGGACGCCGCCCTGGAGTGGGGCCGCAAGGCGGCCCTGGCCACCACCCTCCCCATCGAGGTGCGCCCCTTCGTGGACCAGCACTGATGCCGGACGCCCACCTGGCGCGACATGAACGGACCCGGTGCACGGAATCATTTCGGTGCATGAAAGGTTGGTATGTGCATCTGATTCGTCGAGACCGTACTCCCGGGCCGCGAGGCCCGTGCACCCACCAGCGAGGCACCGTGAACCACTCCACCCCCGAGCAGCCCGCCGACATCGTGGCCCGCCTGCGCGCCACCTACCGCACCGGCCGCACCAAGCCCGTCGAGTGGCGCACCGGCCAGCTGGGCCGCCTGCGCGCGATGCTCACGGAGAACGGCGACGCGCTCGCCGCCGCGCTCCACGCCGACCTGGGCAAGAGCGCCACCGAGGCCTACCGCACGGAGATCGACTTCACGGTCCGCGAGATCGACCACACCCTCGACCACCTCGCCGAGTGGCTGCGCCCCGAGCCCGCCCCCGTCCCGGCGCACCTCGGCGCCGACGCGACGGCCTGGACGCAGGTCGAACCCCTCGGCGTCGTCCTCGTCATCGCTCCCTGGAACTACCCCGCGCAGCTCCTGCTCGCCCCCATGGTCGGGGCCCTGGCCTCGGGCAACGCCGTGGTGGCCAAGCCCAGCGAGCTGGCCCCGGCCACCTCGGCCGCGCTGGCCCGGCTGATCCCGGCGTACCTCGACACCGACGCGGTCGCCGTGGTCGAGGGCGGCGTCCCTCAGACCACGGCCCTGCTGGCCGAGCGCTTCGACCACGTCTTCTACACCGGCAACGGCACCGTCGGCCGCGTCGTCATGCGCGCGGCCGCCGAGCACCTCACCCCCGTCACCCTCGAGCTCGGCGGGAAGTCCCCGGCGTTCGTCGACCGCGGGACCGACCTCGACGTGGTCGCCGACCGGCTGGCGCGCGGCAAGTTCCTCAACGCGGGCCAGACCTGCGTGGCCCCCGACTACGTCCTCACCGACCCGGACACCGCCGCCGCCCTCGAACCGGCGCTCGAGCGGGCCGTGGAAGCCCTGTACGGCACCGACCCCGCCGCCTCGCCCGAGTACGGCCGGATCATCAACGAACGCCACTTCGACCGGCTCAGCGGGCTGCTCGACTCCGGCCGCACGGTCGTCGGCGGCACCGGCGACCGGGCGTCGAAGTACATCGCGCCCACCGTGCTGGCCGACGTCGACCCGGAGTCGCCCGTCATGCGGGAGGAGATCTTCGGTCCCGTCCTGCCGATCGTTACGGTGCCCGGCCTCGACGCGGCGATCGACTTCATCAACGACCGCGACAAGCCCCTCGCCCTGTACGTGTTCACCGAGTCCGACGGGACCAGGGAGCGGATCGCCGCCGAGACCTCCTCCGGCGGCCTCGGGTACGGCCTCCCCCTCGCCCATCTCACCGTCTCCGACCTGCCGTTCGGCGGGGTGGGGGAGAGCGGTACGGGCAGCTACCACGGCCGCTGGTCGATCGAGACGTTCAGCCACCGCAAGGCGGTGCTGTCGAAGCCGCTCCACTGACACTCCGTCAGCGCTGCCGCACCGGGCCCGGCCGGGCCCGCACGTGCTCACCGTTGCCGGCACCGGCGACCCCGCCCACCTCGGCGAGAGCGTCGCCGCCGGAGCCCCGCGCCTCACCGGCGAGGAGCCGCCGCGGCCGGGCGCGCCGCGCACGGGGCCGGTCCTTTCATAATGGGTATGCGGGCGCGGCCTCGGCACGGCGCCCGGGAGCCGCGGAAACGGCATCGTGCGGATGGGCTGCCCATCCGAGGACGGATACGGGGTGAGGAACCTGCCCATGACCGACGCGAGGGACGAACGTCGTCCGGCCGGCCAGCTGGAGGCGAGCGTCATGGCCGCCCTCTGGGCCGCCGGCGCGCCACAGACGCCCGGTCAGGTACAGCTCGGCCTCGGTGCCGGCCTGGCGCGCACCACGGTGACCACGATCCTGACCCGTCTGCACGACAAGGGGATCGTGGACCGGCGGCGGCAGGGCCGCGGGTACGCGTACTTCCCGGTACAGGACGCCCAGGGCCTGACCGCCCGCCGGATGCACACCGAACTCGACCGCGACAGCGACCGCGAGACCGTGCTCGCCCGCTTCGTCGCCCAGCTCAGCGCCGACGACGAGCGGATCCTGCGTGATCTGCTCGAACCCCCCGCCGAGTGATGACCTTCCTGCTGCTCCTGCCGCTCGTGCTGACGTTCGCCCTGCCGGCGTCGGCCCGGCGGACCGTCGACCGGCTGGCGCCCGTCACCGCGCTGTGGCTGATCACCGTCTCGGCGGTGGTATGCGCGGGCTGCTCGCTCGCCGCGCTCGGCGCCTTCGTGCTCACCGGCCTGCTCAAGGTGTCCGTCTTCGCCACGCTCGGTGAACTCGTCCACCCTCTGCGCACCGCCTCCGACCTCGTCGTGGTCCCGGCCGCCGCGGCCTCCGTCGGCGTGCTCACCGGGTGCGCCTGGACCCTCGCCCGCTCGGTGCTGCGCCAGACCCGCGCCTTCCGCGCGGCCCGCTCGGAGGCCGGGTGCGGGCCCGCCGCGGGCGACCTGCGCGTGGTCGACTCGCCGCACCCGGACGCGTACGCGCTGCCCGGGCGCCCGCACCGGATCGTCGTCACCACCGGGATGCTGCGCAGCCTGGACGCCGCCGAACGGGAGGTCCTCTTCGCCCACGAGCGGGCCCACAACCAGGGCGGCCACCACTATTTCCTGGCCGCCGCCGAACTCGCCGCCCACTGTCACCCCGCGCTGCGCCCGGTCCGCGACAGCGTCCGGCTCGCCGCCGAGCGCGCCGCCGACGAGGCCGCGGCCGACGCCGTCGGCGACCGGCGCCTGACCGCCCGCGCCATCGCCCGCGCCGCCCTCGTGGGGCAGGCCGCCCGCGGTGTACGCCCGGACTTCGCCCCCTCCGTGACGACCGGTCCCGTCCCCCAGCGCGTGCGGGCCCTCCTGGCCGCGCCGCGCCCCGCCGCCGCCCCCTGGATCGCCCTCGTGCTCGTCGCCTGCGCCGGCCTCTCCTTCGTCGCCTCCGCGACCGGGGTGACCGACTTCCACCACCGGGTGGAGGTCGCCCAGGGCGAGGAGCGCGGCTGAGCGCCCACTCGCCGCCCGTCCGGCGGATCCCCCGCGCTCCCGGACTGGCGCCCGTGAGGTTTTACGTATAACCTCACCCGTCAACCGCTCGTCAACCACTCGTCAACCACTCGTCCGGCACCTCCGTGAAAGGCCCCGATGAGACGCGTCGCCCTGGTCACCCTCGTCGTCGACGACTACGACGAGGCGATCCGCTTCTACACCGAGGCCCTCGGATTCCGGCTCGCCGAGGACGAGCCGCGCCCCGACGGCTCCCGCTGGGTCGTCGTGGAGCCCGCTCGGGACGGGGCCGGAACGGGTCTGCTGCTGGCCCGCGCCAAGGGGGACGCCCAGCGGGACCGGGTCGGTGACCAGACCGGCGGGCGGGTCGGGTTCTTCCTGCACACGGACGACTTCGCCCGCGACCACGCCCGGATGGCCGCCGCCGGCGTGACCTTCCTGGAGGAGCCGCGTCACGAGCCGTACGGCACGGTCGCCGTCTTCCAGGACCTGTACGGCAACCGCTGGGACCTGCTCCAGGCCGTCGGCTGAGACTCCTCCCGCCGCGCGCCCGCCGCACGCTCCTGTCGTCGCACTCCCCGCCGCTTCGAACCACCTGCTCGAGGAAAGAACGCCCATGACCGCTACGCGCGTAGACACCGATGTGATCCGCCGCCTGCCCAAGGCTGTCCTGCACGACCACCTCGACGGTGGCCTGCGCCCCGCCACCGTCGTCGAGCTCGCGGCCGCGGTCGGCCACACCCTGCCCACCACCGACCCCGAGGAGCTGGCCCGCTGGTACGCCGAGGCCGCCGGCTCCGGTGACCTGGTCCGCTACATCGCCACCTTCGAGCACACCCTCGCCGTGATGCAGAACCGCGAGGGCCTGCTGCGCGTCGCCGAGGAGTACGTGCTGGACCTGGCCGCCGACGGCGTCGTCTACGCCGAGGTGCGGTACGCCCCCGAGCTGAACACGAAGGGCGGGCTGTCGCTGAGCGAGGTCGTGGAGACCGTCCAGGAGGGGCTCGCCGCCGGTATGGCCAAGGCGGCCGCCGCCGGTACCCCCGTCCGGGTCGGCACCCTGCTGTGCGGCATGCGGATGTTCGACCGCGTCCGTGAGGCCGCCGACCTGGCCGTCGCCTACCGGGACGCCGGTGTCGTCGGCTTCGACATCGCCGGCGCCGAGGACGGCTTCCCGCCCGCCGACCACCTGGCCTCCTTCGAACACCTGCGCCGCGAGAGCGTCCCGTTCACCATCCACGCCGGCGAGGCCCACGGGCTGCCCAGCATCCACCAGGCCGTGCAGGTGTGCGGCGCCCAGCGCATCGGCCACGGAGTGCGGATCACCGAGGACATCGTCGACGGCAAGCTGGGCCGGCTGGCCGGCTGGGTGCGCGACCGCCGCATCGCCCTGGAGATGTGCCCCACCTCCAACCTGCAGACCGGCGCCGCCACCTCGATCGCCCAGCACCCCATCACCGCCCTGAAGGACCTGGGCTTCCGGGTCACCCTCAACACCGACAACCGGCTGGTCTCCGGCACCACGATGACCCGCGAGATGTCCCTGCTGGTCGAGGAGGCGGGCTGGAGCGCCGAGGACCTGCGCACGGTCACGGTGAACGCCGTCAAGAGCGCGTTCATGCCCTTCGACGAGCGCAGGGCCCTCATCGAGGACGTGGTCCTGCCCGGTTACGCGTCGGTGCTCCGAAGGCCGCGCACGTAGGCGGCCTGGCCGACGTGCTGGAGGTCGTCGGACAGGACGCTGACCAGCCGTACGCCCAGGCTGACCGGGGGGTCCCAGCGCTCGTCCACGATGCGCTCGAGGTCCTTGGCGGGCAGGTCGCGCAGCGCGCCGAGGGTCTGCTCGTGCACGGCGTCGCAGTACCCCGTCAGCAGGTCCGCCGAGTCGACCCGCACCTTCGCGACCTCGGCGGGGCTGTGCCCGTAACCGGTGTCGCGGCGCGGCAGGCCGAGCCCGAAGCGCTTCTCCCAGCCCTGTGACAGCCACACCTGGTCCAGGCCGAAGGCGTCGGCGACATGGTCGTCCTGGACCCGGGTGAGGTGCCAGACCAGCCAGGCGACGGAGTTGGCGCCGGGGGCCGGGCGGGCGTGCAGTCCGTCCGGCCCGAGTCCGTCGAGGGCGGCGTGGACCTCTTCTTGGACGCGGCCGAAGCCGTCGATGAGGATGTCCCGTGCGTGCATACGTCCACCATCGCGTATCGCGCGCCGCCCTGCGCCCGGAATCCGGCCGGGAAAAGGACCTTGACCTTCCGTCAGCCGTTCGGCGGCTCAGGCGCTCAGCCGCTCAGCAGCGTGACCAGTGCGCGGGCCGCGGGGCTGGTGGCCTCCTCCGGCGGCAGCAGGGCGACGGTCTCGTACTCCGTCTCGCCCGTGCCCTTCAGGGGCAGTGCGATGAGGGCCGGCCGCTTGTGGCGCAAGTGCCGGGGCACGACGGCGATCCCGAGGTTCTCGTCGACCAGGTCCAGCAGCCCGTGCACGTCGTTGACCTCCAGCGCGACCGTGCGCCGCACGCCCGCGGCGGCGAAGGCGGCGTCCGTGGTGCGGCGCGGACCCCAGTCGGGGTGGAAGTCGACGAAGACCTCGCCGCCCACGTCGTCCGGTGCCAGCGCGGCCCCGGCCGTCGCGAGGCGGTGGCTGGGATGGCACAGCACCGTCATCGGCTCGCTCGTCAGCGACACCGACCGCAGCTGGTCGCTGTCCGCCTGCGTCCGGTAGGCGAAGGCGAGGTCCAGCCGCCCGGCCGCCACCTCCTCCGCCAGCGCGCCCGAGCCCGCCTGCCGCAGCCGGATCTCCACGTCCGGGTGCCGCCGCCGGAACGCGGCCAGCAGTCCCGCCACATGCACGCCGGCGATGCACTGCTCGGTGCCCAGTGCCAGCGTTCCGCGCAGGACCCCCTGCACCGCGGCCACCGCCTCGTGGGCGGCCCTGACCTGCGCCAGGATCCGTTCCGCCTCGCCGAGCAGCGCCCGCCCGGCCTCGGTCAGCGTCACCCGGCGGGTGGTCCGCACGAACAGGGGCGCCCGCAGCTCCCGCTCCAGCGCCCGGATGGACGCGGACAGGCCCGACTGGGACACCATGAGCCGCTCCGCCGCCCTGGTGAAGTGCTGGTCCTCGGCGACGGCGACGAAGTGCTGGAGATGACGCAGTTCCATGATTGAGAAGCCTATCCGCTGAATTCCATCGGATTCTTCTGTTGGACCGCTGTACACCGCTCGCGGAACAGTGGCACCGGTAGATCGTGTGCCAACCCCTCTGGAGTCGTGTTGTACACCGCCCACCCCGACCGCTACACGGACATGCCCTACCGGCGCACCGGACGCAGCGGTCTGAAGCTGCCCGCGCTGTCGCTCGGTCTGTGGCACAACTTCGGGCCGGACCGTCCCGTCGAGACCCAGCGAGCCATCCTGCGCCGCGCCTTCGACCTAGGGGTCACCCACTTCGACCTGGCCAACAACTACGGCCCGCCGCCCGGGGCCGCCGAGTCCGCCCTCGGTGACGCGCTCCGCGCCGACTTCGCGCCCTACCGCGACGAACTGGTCGTCTCCACCAAGGCGGGCTACCTCATGTGGCCCGGCCCGTACGGCGAATGGGGCTCGCGCAAGTACCTGCTGTCCTCGCTCGACCAGAGCCTGAAGCGGATGGGCCTGGAGTACGTCGACATCTTCTACTCGCACCGCCCGGACCCGGAGACTCCCCTGGAGGAGACGATGGGCGCCCTGCACTCGGCGGTCCAGCAGGGCAAGGCGCTCTACGTCGGCGTCTCCAACTACACCCCGGAGCAGACCCGGGAGGCCGCCCGCATCCTCGCTGAGCTGGGCACCCCGCTCCTCATCCACCAGCCGCGCTACTCCATGCTCGACCGCCGCCCAGAGGAGGGCCTCCTCGACGCCCTCGACGAACTCCAGGTGGGCTCCATCGCCTACTCACCGCTCGAGCAGGGCCTGCTGACCGGCCGCTACCTCGACGGCATACCCGAGGACTCCCGGGCCGCGAGCGACAGCCCCTTCCTCCACTCCGACGCGCTGACCGAGGAACTGGTCGGCAAGCTGCGCGCCCTCGACGGCATCGCCAAGTCCCGCGGCCAGAGCCTGGCCCAGCTCGCCCTGGCCTGGGTGCTGCGCGGCGACCGGGTGACCTCCGCCCTGGTCGGCGCGAGCAGCCCGCAGCAGCTGGCCGACAGCGTGGCCGCGATCGACAACCTGGACTTCGACGCGGAGGAGCTGGCGCGGATCGACGCGGTGGTCAACGGCTGACGGGCCGTCGGGCCCGCCCCACCGGAGCCCCGGAGGCGGTTCCCCGCGCCTTCGGGGCGCGTTCCGCCGCGCCACGTGAGCGGCGGACCCGCCCGGCCGGCGGCGGGCACGGGTCCTTCGGGCCGCCGGCGGGGACCGCCCGGCCCTTCGCGGCGCGCGCACGGCCGGGAAGACTGAGAAGATGATCGAGGAAGGAGCGCTGGTCCCGGCCCGACGGACACCGGGTGGTGAGTGCGGTGGCTGTGAGCGACGAAAACGCCTGGGAACCGGCCACGGGTGTGGATCCCCTGGGCGACCCCATCCTGCACACCCGGTTCGCGCTGCCGACCAGGCCCGCCACGTTCCTGCGGCGCGAGCGGCTGGCCCAGCACCTCCAGCAGGCGCTGCGCACCCCGCTGACCATGGTCAACGGGTCTGCCGGCGCCGGCAAGACCCTGCTGGTCGCCGACTGGGCGGCGGGCCTCGCGGAGCCGGTCGCCTGGCTCACCCTCGAGGCGGGCGACCAGCGCCCCGGGATGTTCTGGGCCTATCTCCTGCACGCCCTGCGGGACTGCGGTGCTCCGGTGCCCGAGGAGATCGGCTGCCCGGCCGAGGCGACCCGCGTCGACCAGAGGCTGCCGGCCGCGCTCGCCGCCGGTCTGGCGGGCCGTGACCGGGCCCTCACCGTCGTCCTCGACGAGTACGACCGGGTGCCCGCCCCGGAGATCGCGGAGCAGCTGGAGTACGTCCTGCACCACGCGGGCGGCGGCATGCGCCTGATCATCGTCACCCGCACCGAGCCGATGCTGCCGCTGCACCGGTACCGGGCGGCCGGCGAACTGACGGAGATCCGCGACGCGGAACTGGCCTTCACCCCGGAGGAGGCCGTCACCCTGCTGGAGCTGCACGGCTTGCGCCTGCCCGTCGACTCCGCGCGCGCCCTCGTCGAGCGCACCCGGGGCTGGGCCGCCGGCCTCAGGCTGTGTGCCCTCGCGGCACAGGAGAGCGCCGACCCGGAGACCTACCTCAAGGAGTTCGAGGCGGACCGGAGCACGGTCGCCGACTACCTGCTGGCCGAGGTGCTCAAACGGCAGCCGGAGGAGACGCAGAACCTGCTGCTGCGGGTCAGCGTCCTGGAGCGCTTCTCCGCCGGTCTCGCGAACGCGATGACCGGCCAGTCCGACGCCGGGGCCATCCTCGCCGGGCTGCACCGCGAGAACGCCTTCGTCGAGGACCTCGGGCACGGCTGGTACCGGCTCCACCCGCTGTTCGGGGAGATACTCAGGGCCCACCTGCGGGCGCGCCGGCCCGGGCTGGAACCCGAACTGCACCGGCGGGCGGCCCGGTGGCTGCGGCGGGCCGGGTCCCTCCCGGAGACCCTCGCGCACGGCGCCGCCGCCGGCGACTGGGACCTCACCGCCGGTGCCCTCGTCGACGACCTGGCGATCGGACAGCTCCTGACCGGCCTGCGCTGCGACGACCTCGCCGAGCTGTTCTCCCGGATGGGACCCGAGGCCGCGACTCCCGCGACGGACCTGGTACGCGCCGCCCGCGAACTGTCCCGCAGCGATCTCGACCACGGCCTGGCCCACCTGCACCACGCCGAGGAGCGCCTGGCCGGCGATGTGCCCGGGCAGGCGGCGGCCCTGCTGACCTGTGCGCTGCTGGAGGCCCTGGCCGCCCGCCTGACCGGGTCCCCCGCACAGGCGGAGAAGGCCGCCGAGACCGCCGGGGAGCTGTGGCAGGAGGTCCCGGCCCACCTGCTGGAGAAGCACCCCGAACTCACCGCCCTGCTGCTGACCCAGCTGGGGGCCACGCGCCTGTGGGCCGGGCACTTCGACGACGCGCGCGCCGCCCTGTCCGCGGCGGCCGGATCGTCCGGCGGGGCCGCCACCGTGCTTCCCCGGGAGGAGTCGCTCGGGCACCTGGCCCTGCTCGATCACCTGAACGGCTGGCCCGGCAGGGCGGAACGCAAGGCGCTGGCGGCGGTCTCCGAGACGGAGCGGTACAGCCTGCCCCAGCCGTCCGGCTCCGGCATCGAGCGGCTCGTGCTGGCGGCGGTGGCGGTGGACCGCGACGAACTGGACCGGGCCGAGGCCCTCCTCGACGAGGTGGCCGGGCTCCGCTGCACGCCGCGCGACCCGGTGATGGCGGCGGGACAGGCCATCGCCAGGGCGCGTCTGCTGCTGGCCCGGGGCAGGACCCGGGCCGCGCTGGAGACGGCGGGCCCGGCCGTCCGGGCCGAGGTCGTCTCCCCCTGGGCGCAGAGCCACAAAGCCCTGGTCGCCTCCGCCGCCCACCTGGCCGAGGGACGGCCCGACAAGGCGGCCGAGGCGCTCCGGAACGTGGCCGGCGACCAGCCGGCCTGCGCCGTGGAGGCCGCGCGGATCCGGCTCGCCGCGGGTGATCCCCGGGCCGCGATCGCTCTGCTCGACGGTGTGCGCGGCGACGGGCGGGCCGGTCCCGCGGTGTCCGTCCGGGCCGCACTCGTACGCGCGCAGGCCGCCCACCGGGCCGGAGACACCGCGACCGCCCGCAGGCTGCTGGCGCAGGCGCTCGTCGACGCCCGTCGTGAGCGGCTGCGCCGCCCGTTCCGCGATGCCGGGCCCTGGGTCCGGCCCCTCCTCGGCACGCCGCCGCGTACGCTCCGGAGATCGCCTCGGCGATGCTCCAGCGGCAGCAGGCCGGCGCG
>NZ_JBEXLP010000113.1:0-20296 GCF_040610035.1 Streptomyces sp. NPDC004542 | reverse complement strand
CTGGATCACCAGCCCGCCCGGCGCTCTCGTGTGTCCGCCGCCTCCTCAGGCGGCCACCTTCTCCGGCTCCTCGGCCCGCACGACCTCCCGCACGTGGATCCGCCGCAGCGTCCCGGCCGCGCCGACGGCCGCCAGGGCGAGGACGGCCGCCCCGGCGAGCGCCGCGCCCTGCATCCCGCTGGTGAAGGCCTCCCGGGCCGCCGTCGCCAGGGCATCGCCCGCACGCCCCGGCAGCTGCCCGGCGACGGCCAGCGCGCCGCCCAGCGTCTCGTGGGCCTCGGCCGGGGCCGAGGCGGGGATGTCGTGGCGGTAGATCGCCGTACCGACGGAGCCGAGCACCGCCATGCCCAGCGCGCCGCCGAACTCCTGGCCGGTCTCCAGCAGTGAGGAGGCCGAGCCCGCCCGCTCCACCGGGGCCGCGCCGATGGCCAGGTCGGTCATCTGCGACATCACCATGACGATCCCGGAGGCGAGGACACCGCACGCGGCCAGGACCAGCCAGAGCGAGTCCGGGCCGGCCAGGGCCAGCATTCCGTAGCCCGCCGCGGCGATCGCGAAGCCGGCGGTGACGACGTGGGCGCGGTCGACGCCCTTCTGGACCAGGGAGGTCGCCAGCGGGGCGGCCATGCCGATCGGCACGGAGGGAAGCAGCGCCCACAGGGCCGCCTCCATGGCGCTCTTGCCGAGCACCGACTGCAGGTACTGGGTGGTGAAGAAGGCCGAACCCATCATGCCGAAGGCGGAGACGAGGTTCAGGACGACGGCGGGGGCGAAGCCGCGGCCGCGGAACAGGGCGGGGGAGATCATCGGGGAGGCCGCAGTGCGCTGGCGCAGGACGAACAGGACCGCGAAGAGCAGACCGACGGTGATCGAGACGACGTACTGCGGGTGCCAGCCCTCGGAGGGGATCTCCTTCAGGCCGTAGATCACGGGGAGCACCGCCGCCATCGACAGCGGCACGCCGAGCAGGTCGAAGCGGCCGGGCGCGGGGTCCTTCGACTCGGGGAGCAGGAACGGGCCGAGGACCAGCAGCAGCGCCATCGCGGGCAGGTTGACCAGGAAGACCGAGCCCCACCAGAAGTACTGGACCAGGACGCCGCTCAGCACCGAGCCGAGCGCGACGCCGCCGGTCATGACGCCGGACCAGATGCCGATCGCCTTGGCCCGCTGCCCGGGGTCGGTGAACATCGTGCGCAGCAGCGCCATGGTGGACGGCATGAGGGTGGCCCCGCCGATGCCGAGGACCGCGCGGGCCGCGATCAGGGTTTCGGCGCTGTCCGCGTAAGCCGCCACCAGGGAGGCGGTCCCGAAGGCGGCCGCGCCGATCAGCAGCAGCCTGCGCCGGCCGATGCGGTCGCCCAGGGAGCCCATCGTCATCAGCAGTCCGGCCAGGACGAAGGCGTAGATGTCGAAGATCCACAGCTGCTGCGTGCCGCTGGGTTTCAGATCCGCGCTGATCGCCGGGATGGCGAAGTACAGGACCGAGACGTCCATCGAGACCAGCAGCAGCGGGAGCATCAGCACGCCGAGGGCGGTCCATTCGCGGTGTCCGGCGCGGGCGGTCGGGGGCGTGGTCGCGGAGGTGCTCTTCGGGTTCGTCATGACAGCCAATGTACGCACGTATTAAACGCTTGTCTAGTACGCACGTATAATTCGTTCGTATAGGACGTCCGTATGGATCGGCGGTAGGGTGGACGGCATGGGACACCGTGAGGATCTGCTCGAAGGCGCCAAGCGCTGCCTGCTGGAAAAGGGCTTCGCGCGCACCACGGCGCGCGACATCGTCAGGGAGTCGGGGACCAACCTGGCCTCGATCGGCTATCACTACGGCTCGAAGGACGCGCTGCTCGCGCAGGCCTACGTGGCGCTGGTGGAAGGCATGTCCGACGGCTTCGGCGCGGCCGGGGTCGACGGGGTCGACGGGGCCCCCGGCTCGCTGGAGCGGTTCCGCGCGGTGTGGAAGACCATCGTCGACAGCATGCGGGAGCCCGGCTCCGTGTGGCGGCTCAGCATGGAGGTCATGACCATCGACCTGCCCGGGGTGCGTGACCACCTGGCCCGCGCCCAGCGGGAGGGCGGCCGGGGCCTCGTCGCGCTGCTCATGGGCGTACCGGAGGAGGAGGTGTCCGACCAGGCCGCGGACACCCTCGGCCGGTTCTACCTCACGCTGATGACGGGCCTCATCGCGCAGTGGACCTTCGACCCGAAGACCGCCCCCGACGCGGACGCCCTCACCGAGGGCCTGCGCCAGGTCGTCGAGGCCGCCTCCCGGACCTGACGGCCGCCGGCCCCTGCAGCCGCGCCCCCTTCAGCGCCATGTGCAGCAGCAGCCGGTCCTCGCCGTCGTCGAGGTCCAGCCCCGTCAGCTGCTCGACCCGGGACAGCCGGTAGTACAGGGTCTGGCGGTGGATGCCCAGCTCGCCGGCGGTGCGGCCGGCCTGTCCGGCGCAGTCGAGGTAGACCTCGGCGCTGCGCGCCAGCTCCTGGTGGGCCGGGGTCAGGAGCGGGGCCACGACGGGGTCCGGGGCGGCCTCCGTCGGCAGCGAGGTCAGCAGACGGTACGGGCCGATCTGCGCCCACTCGGCGACCGGCCCGAACCGGGGCTCGGCCAGCGCCGCGCGGGCCGCCGCGGACGCCTCCTGCCAGGCGGTCCCCAGCTCGGCGAGTCCCAGCCGGGCGGCGGCGACCCCGGCGGCCGCCCCGCCCTCGCCGCCCGCCCGCTCCAGCAGCCGCGCCGCCGCCGACACCGCAGGGGTCACGGCCTGCGCCGACCGCAGCCGCACCAGCACGGCCAGCGACTGCGCGGCGAGCCCCCACGGCACCGTGCACAGCGCCGTCGCGCCCGGCAGCGTACGGACCGAGGGCGCGTCGTCCGGGTCGGCGGACGGCCAGGGCGCCACGCACACCATCGTGTGCGGACCGTCCGCCCGGGCGCCGAGGGCCGTGCGCAGCTCGGCGACCGCCATGTCCCGGGGCCAGCCCCGTTCGGCGGTGAGCACCGCCCGCAGTTCCCGGGTGAGGTCGGCGCCGTGCTGCGCCTCGTCCGCCAGCAGCGCGCCGATCCGGGCCGCGACTGCCATCGCCGCGGTCAGCTGCCGCTCGCTGGGGCCGGGGTCGTCGTCCAGCAGCCAGACGTACCCGAGGACGACACCCCGATGGCGTACCGGGAGACAGACGCGCCCCCGGTAGACCCCCGCCTCCGGCGTCGGCGGGATGCGGACCGGACCGGTCGCCCGCGTGATGCCGAAACCCTCGAACCACGTGCGGACCGCGGCCGTGGAGCGCCGGGTCAGGATCGAGCGGGTGCGCACCGGGTCCAGCGCCGAGGCGTCCAGCTCGCCCTCGCTGTCGTACGCCCCGAAGGCGATCAGTTCGAAGTCGCGGTTCTCCAGCGTCGCCGGCGCGCCCAGCAGTTCGGAGATCTCGTCCACCAGCTCCTGGTAGTCGCCCGCGCTCTTGAAGGGACCGGCATCGGACATCACCCGGGCATTCTGCCGCATGTCCGCGCCGCCTTCATACATCTGTCTGAGATGCAGGGCACGGATGCGTGACAGCTGTCGATGGCCGACCATCGGAGGAATCCTTAGGTTTCACGGTGGTTCTCCGTGCCGTACCCGAAAGGTCGGGTGACGGCCCGCTTCGTCCTTGTTGTGGAGGTGCCCCGTGCTGGGTCCCGTGATTCTCGCCGCGTCGCGCAGCGACCGGATGCGACGCCTGATCTCGGCGGCCCCGGTGACGAAGCAGGTCGTCGACCGGTTCATCCCCGGCGAGACGGTGGACGACGTCGTCCCGATCATCGAGGACCTCACGGCCAGGGGCCTGGAGCTGACCATGGACGTGGTCGGCGAGGACATCACCACCCCCGAGCAGGCCGCCGCCGCCCGTGACGCCTACCTGCGGCTCGTCGACCGGCTCGAGGAGCTGGAGCTCGGCGAGAGGGTCGAGATGTCCGTCAAGCTGTCGATGTTCGGCCAGGCCCTCCCCGGCGGCCACGAGCTGGCCCTGGCCAACGTCCGCCCGGTCGTCGAGGCCGCCGCCGCCATCGGCACGACCGTCACCCTGGACGCCGAGGACCACACCACCCTCGACTCGATGTTCGCCGTCCACGAGGAGCTGCGGAAGGACTTCCCGCAGACCGGCTGCGTCATCCAGGCCTACCTCTTCCGCACCGAGGCCGACGCCCGCCGCCTCGCCGCGAGCGGCAGCCGCGTCCGCCTGGTCAAGGGCGCCTACAAGGAGCCCGCCGAGGTCGCCCACCAGCAGAAGCACGAGATCGACAAGGCGTACGTCCGGATCCTGCGGATCCTGATGGACGGCGAGGGCTACCCGATGGTCGGCTCGCACGACCCGCGCCTGATCGCCATCGCCCAGGAACTCGCCCACCGCGCCGGACGCAAGCCGGACGAGTACGAGTTCCAGATGCTCTACGGGATCCGCGGCGACGAGCACCTGCGGCTGGCCGCCGAGGGACACCGCATGCGCGTCTACACCGCCTACGGCACGGACTGGTACGGCTACTTCATGCGCCGTCTGGCGGAGAAGCCGGCGAACCTGCGCTTCTTCGTGCGGAGCATGATCACCAAGGGCTGAGCCCCACCCCCGCTCGCAACACCGCTCAGTAAGGAGTTACGGATTCCATGGACGCTGTGACCCAGGTCCCCACCCCCGTCAACGAGCCGGTGCACGGCTACGCCCCCGGCTCGCCCGAGCGTGCCCGGCTGGAGGCCAGGCTGAAGGAGCTGGCCGAGAACCCGCTCGACCTGCCCTGCACCATCGGCGGTGAGAAGCGGATGGGCGGCGGCGAGGCCTTCCAGGTCGTCCAGCCGCACCACCACCAGGCCGTGCTCGGCACCTACCGCAACGCCACCCGGCAGGACGCCGAGGACGCCATCGACGCGGCCCTGGCCGCCGCGCCCGCCTGGCGCGCCATGTCCTTCGACGACCGCGCGGCGATCATCCTGCGCGCCGCCGAGCTGCTGGCCGGCCCCTGGCGCGAGACCATCGCGGCCTCCACCATGCTCGGCCAGTCGAAGACCGCCCAGCAGGCCGAGATCGACACCCCGTGCGAGCTGGTCGACTTCTGGCGCTTCAACGTCCACTACGCCCGCCAGATCCTGGCCGAGCAGCCCCCGGCCAACTCCCCGGGCGTCTGGAACCGCATGGACCACCGCCCGCTCGAGGGCTTCGTCTACGCGATCACGCCGTTCAACTTCAGCGCCATCGCGGGCAACCTGCCCACCGCGCCCGCGCTGATGGGCAACGTCGTGGTGTGGAAGCCGTCCCCGACCCAGACCCACGCCGCCGTGCTGCTCATGCGGCTGCTGGAGGAGGCCGGCCTGCCCAAGGGCGTCATCAACCTCGTCACCGGCGACGGCATCGCGGTCTCCGAGGTCGCCCTGGTCCACCGGGACCTGGCAGGCATCCACTTCACCGGTTCGACGAAGACCTTCCAGTACCTGTGGAAGACGGTCGGCAACAACATCGAGAAGTACCGTTCCTACCCGCGCCTGGTCGGTGAGACCGGCGGCAAGGACTTCGTCGTCGCCCACCCGAGCGCCGACCGCGCCGTCCTCAAGACCGCCCTGACCCGCGGTGCCTTCGAGTACCAGGGCCAGAAGTGCTCGGCGACCTCGCGGGCGTACATCCCGGCCTCCCTCTGGAACTCCGGTTTCAAGGAGGAGTTCGCGGCCGAGGTCGACGGCATCACCATGGGCGACGTCACCGACTTCGCCAACTTCATCGGCGCGGTCATCGACGAGCGGTCCTTCGCCAGGAACAAGGCGGCGATCGACCGCGCGAAGGCCGACCCGAGCTGCACGATCGTCGCGGGCGGCAGCTACGACGACTCGGTGGGCTACTTCGTCCGCCCGACGGTCGTCGAGTGCACCGACCCGGAGAACGAGGTCTTCACCACCGAGTACTTCGGCCCGTTCCTCGCCGTGCACGTCTATGAGGACGAGAAGTACGACGAGATGCTGGCGCAGATGGAGTCGGTGTCCGACTACGCCCTGACCGGCTCGGTCATCGCGAACGACCGGGCGGCGGCCGCGCACACGATGGAGAAGCTGCGCTACGCGGCCGGCAACTTCTACATCAACGACAAGTCGACCGGCGCCGTCGTCGGCCAGCAGCCCTTCGGCGGCGGCCGCGCCTCCGGCACCAACGACAAGGCCGGCGCCCCGCAGAACCTGATGCGCTGGACCCTGACCCGCGCCATCAAGGAGACGCTGGTCCCGCCGACCGACTACACCTACCCGCACATGGGCTGACCGCCCTCACCGGCACGGGCCGGGAAGCCTGCCGCGAGCGGGCTTCCCGGCCCGTTTCCATGCCCGTGCCGGTACCAGGAAACCGCAGGTCACGGCGGTGGGACCCCATTCGCCGTCTCAGATAGTAGGAAGTCCGACTAATTGTGGGGACAGAACCGCGGCACTCCCTTACTTTTGTAGGAGCCGAACGTCTCGCTCGATCCAGCGAATGGCGGTCGTGAGCCGGGCCCCGTGCAGGCAATCCCTGCGGCACCGCTCCCCGCCCCGGCGTCTCGTAACTCCCTTGTCCCTCCGCACCTTTGTGCGCCGAAGGAGTCGATACCCATGGCCGAGACGACCGTCCGCCGCAGAGTCCGCCACGCGTCCCGCACGAGCGAGTCCGACCGCAAGAACGCCGCCGCCGCCCTCCAGCGCGCCCTCGACCGCCGCGACAACGGCGGCGAGACCGGCCACTGAGCAGGCCGCAACGGCCCACGAACCGGGAGCCGCACCCGTTCGGCGTGCGGCGCGGCCTCACCCGCCGCGCCGCACCTCGAAGTGGTCCACCCGCCTGCCGTCCGACGCCAGCGCCGACACCTTCAGCCTCGGCGACGCGCCGGCCCGGGCCTCCACCGACAGCAGGCTGAAGCCGGTGTAGCGCACCCGTGACCACTCCGCCGTCTCCGCCTGCGCGTTCTTCCCGTCGGTCCAGTGGAAGGTGCGCACCGCGTCGTGCCGGGTGACATGGCCCTCGTAGCTGTCCTTCACGCCCGACGGGAAGGAATACAGGTTCCGGCCGCCGCCGCCCGCGGTGACGTACACGATCCCGTCCCGCGCGGGGTCCGTGGACCCGCCGATCGGCACCGTCCTGCCGACCCGCCCGTTCCTGATGGCGTCCGTCCGCTCGTACACGTGGTTGTGGCCGTTGATCACCAGATCGACCCCGTGCTCGGCGAACAGCGGCAGCCACTCCTTGCGGATGCCGCCGTCGGAGGCGTGCTGCGAGGTCGAGTAGGCGCAGTGGTGGAAGAAGACCACCACGAAGTCGACGTCCTTCGCCGCCCGCAGCTCCCTCAGCCTGCGGTCCAGCCAGCGGGTCTGCCGGCCGCCGGTGTAGCCGAAGTTGGCGGGGATCTCGTACGACACGTCGTTGGCGTCCAGGGCCACGAAGCCGACGTTGCCGTATCGGAACGCGTAGACCCCCGGCGCCGTGCGCGGGTCGAAGCCGTTGTCCGGGAGGGAGAAGCGGGCCAGCTGGCCGCCGTAGCCGTCCGGTGAGTACCAGGCCTCCATGTCGTGGTTACCGGTGGTCACCATCCACGGCACCGACTTCGCCACCGGCTCGGTCTGCTTCAGGAACAGGTCCCAGAACGTGGCGTCGTAGCCGTCCGCCTTCGAACCGGTCCCGTTGACGTCCGCGTAGCAGATGTCGCCGGCGTGCAGATGGAAGGCCGGCTTCAGACGCAGCAGCAGCCGGTCGTTGCCGCTCGCGCCGGTGCCGACGCCCTGGTCGCCGAAGGCGGTGAACACGAAGCTCTCCGGGGTCGCGGGCGCGGTCCGGAACGAGGCGATCGTGGAGCGGTGGGCGGGGGAGGCGGGGTCCCAGCCGTCGTGGCCGACGCCGTAGTAGTACGTGGTGCCGGGTTGCAGGCCGTCCAGGGCCGCGTGCACGTAGTACTGCTCGACCGCCGGCCGTACCCCCCGCACCCCGGGCGTGTGCAGGGCACGCACCTCGGCCCCGATCCGCCGGCCCAGGTCGTCCGGCCGCAGACCGACGCGCACGTACGGCTTGCGCACCGGGAACGGCACCTGCCAGGAGATCCGCATCCGGGTCTTCGGATCGGCGCCGAAGGCCAGATGGCGGCCGAACGGGGTGACGGCCGAACCGGACACGGCGGAGGTGGCGGGGGCCGGCGCGCCGGACGGCGTCCGCGTACCCCCGCAGCCGGTCAGCAGCCCGCCGGCCACCGCGCCGGCCGTCACCAGCGTGCGGCGCCGGGTGAGCCGGGTGCGCAGGTACTCGTACTGCTCGGCCATGCTCATCCGCTCCGCGAGCCGCCGCGGAATGCCGAAGTCAGGGGTCTCCATGGCCAGAATGTCCCAGCACATCCCCACACCTGGCCCACGTACAGGTGAACGGCGGCCAACGGGATGACGCCGGCCCCTCGCCCGGGTGCCTCCTCTTGTCCGTATGACGGACAAGGCATGTCATCCCATGGGACGAGGAGTAGGCTTCCGGGCATGTCTCGCAGCATCGATCTCGCAGTGATCCCCGGTGACGGCATCGGTCAGGAAGTCGTGGCCGAAGGCCTCAAGGTCCTCTCCGCCGTCCTTCCCGAGGACGTGAAGCTGGAGACCAAGGAGTACGACTTCGGCGCCAAGCGCTACCACGCCACCGGTGAGACCCTCACCGACGCCGACCTCGAGGCCCTCAAGCGGCACGACGCCATCCTGCTCGGCGCGATCGGCGACCCGTCCGTGCCGTCCGGCGTCCTCGAGCGGGGCTTCCTGCTCAAGCTCCGCTTCGCCTTCGACCACCACGTCAACCTGCGTCCCTCGAAGCTGCTGCCGGGTGTCGCCACGCCGCTCGCCGGCGAGCCGCAGATCGACTTCGTCGTGGTCCGCGAGGGCACCGAGGGCCCGTACACCGGCAACGGCGGAACCATCCGCAAGGGCACCCCGCACGAGGTCGCCACCGAGGTCTCCGTGAACACGGCCTTCGGTGTCGAGCGCGTGGTCCGCGACGCCTTCGCCCGTGCCCAGGCCCGCCCGCGCAAGAAGCTCACGCTGGTCCACAAGAACAACGTGCTGACCTTCGCGGGTCACCTGTGGACGAACATCTTCAACGCGGTGGCCGAGGAGTACCCCGAGGTCACCACCGAGTACATCCACGTCGACGCGGCCACCATCTACCTGGTCACCCAGCCCGAGCGCTTCGACGTCATCGTCACCGACAACCTCTTCGGCGACATCATCACCGACCTCGCCGCGGCCGTCTCCGGCGGCATCGGCGTGGCCGCCTCCGGCAACATCAACCCCGGCCGCGCGTTCCCGTCCATGTTCGAGCCCGTCCACGGCTCGGCCCCGGACATCGCCGGCCAGGGCAAGGCCGACCCCACCGCCACGGTCCTGTCCGTCGCCCTGCTGCTGCGCCACCTCGGCTACGAGGCCGAGGCGACCCGGATCGAGGAGGCGGTCTCCGCCGACCTCGGCGAGCGCGCCGAGCTGCCCGCCCGCTCCACCTCCGAGATCGGCGACGCGCTCGCCGGACGAGTAGCCGGCTGACCCGCCGACTGCCTTTCGAAGCCGCCGGGTCGCATCCGCGCCCGGCGGCTTCCCCCATGTCCCCGCCGGGTGCCACCATCAACCCGGGGCCGCATTCACCCCGATTCCTTCCACCGCAGCCCCTCACGGGATAATCGAACGCGGAGCCGCGGCAGGAAGGAATGCTCGGACGTCCTAGCACTGGCCGGAAGGCCGTACGGGCGTGAGCGCGGCCCGTCACTACAACCGGTGAAGGACAAGCACCCATGACGACGCCCACGATCGAGCTCAAGCCGTCCGCCCATCCGCTTCCCGCCGCCGAGCGCGAGGCGATCCTGACGAACCCCGGATTCGGCCGCCACTTCACCGACCACATGGTGACGATCAAGTGGACCGAGGGCCGGGGCTGGCACGACGGCCAGCTCGTTCCGTACGCGCCGATTCCGCTCGACCCGGCCACCAACGTGCTGCACTACGCCCAGGAGATCTTCGAGGGGCTCAAGGCCTACCGCCGCCCCGACGGCTCGGTCGCCACCTTCCGCCCGGACCAGAACGCCAGGCGCTTCCAGCGCTCCGCCAAGCGCCTGGCCATGCCCGAGCTGCCCGTCGAGACCTTCATCGAGGCCTGTGACGCGCTGGTCCGGCAGGACAGGGACTGGGTTCCCGCCCACGGTGGCGAGGAGTCCCTCTACCTGCGTCCCTTCATGATCGCGACCGAGGTCGGCCTGGGTGTGAAGCCCGCCAACGAGTACCTGTTCCTCGTGATCGCCTCCCCGGCCGGCGCCTACTTCCCCGGTGGCGTCAAGCCCGTCTCCATCTGGGTCTCCGAGGACCGCGTCCGCGCCGTCCCCGGCGGCATGGGCGACGCCAAGACGGGCGGCAACTACGCCGCCTCCCTGCTCGCCCAGGCCGAGGCGGCCGTCCACGGCTGCGACCAGGTGTGCTACCTCGACGCCGTGCGGCACCAGTGGGTCGAGGAGCTCGGCGGCATGAACCTGTACTTCGTGTACGGGGCTGCGTCCCATGAGAAGCCGGTGATCGTCACCCCGACACTGACCGGCTCCATCCTCGAAGGCGTCACCCGTGACTCCCTCCTGACCGTCGCCCGCGACCTGGGTTACGAGGCCGAGGAGGGCCGCGTCTCCATCGAGCAGTGGCAGCGCGACGCGGAGAACGGCACCCTCACCGAGGTGTTCGCCTGCGGCACCGCCGCCGTCATCACCCCCGTCGGCACGGTCAAGCGCAGCACCGGCGCCGAGTGGAAGCAGTCCGGCGGCGAGCCCGGCGGGGTCACCCTGAAGCTCCGCCAGGCCCTGCTGGACGTCCAGCGCGGCATCACCGAGGACAAGCACGGCTGGATGCACCAGCTCGGTTAGCCGTCACCCGCGCCTTCGCCCAGGGCCGCCCCGGACTCCTCGTCCGGAGCGGCCCTGGCGCGTCCGGCTCCTCACCCGGCCAAAAACCGCCCGTGAACGCCTGGACGCCTACGCCGGCCGGTACGTCCCCGACGGCCACCGCGACCCGCAGCGGACGCTGTGGCCGGAGGTCTGGAACCGCTCGCAGAACGCCGCCGACGACTGCCCGCGACCGCCGGGCGGCCATCGAGGGCGCCCGGCACCGCGACGTCGTCGCCCAGCTCACGGAGGGTGCCGCCCGCGGCGAGCTCCGTCCCGTCGGCGCCGACCGCTTCGCCGCCCGGCTGCGCGCCCTCCCGGACGGCTCCTCCCCCCCCCCAGGTGGCGGTCGGGCTGCGCGGCACCGACCGGCGGCAAGTGCTCGGCCATGTGCGGGAGTTCCTGGGCGAACAGCTGGATCCGGACGGCTCCTGACGCCCGGTGCGGCGCAGGAATCCCCGCCCCGGCCACCGGGCAGTAACGGCCCATGGGACGACAACACTGGAAGAGGATCTGGGTCGGCTCGGCGGGCAACATGGTCGAGTGGTTCGACTGGTTCGTGTACGCCAGCTTCGCCACCTACTTCGCCGGGGCGTTCTTCCCGAGCGGCAACCCCACCGCCCAGCTGATGAACACGGCCGGCATCTTCGCCGTCGGGTTCTTCATGCGCCCCGTCGGCGGCTGGCTGCTGGGCAGGGTCGGCGACCGCAGAGGCCGCAAGGCGGCCCTCACCCTCACCGTCACGCTCATGTCGGCGTCCGCGATCCTGATCGCCGCCGCCCCGACCTACGCCGTCGCCGGATACGGCGGCGCCTTCGTCCTGCTCGTCGCCCGCCTGCTGCAGGGCCTGTCGGTGGGCGGCGAGTACGCGGCCAGCGCCACCTACCTCACCGAGGCCTCCGACCCGCGCAGACGCGGCTTCGCCTCCAGCTTCCAGTACGTGTCCATGACCGCCGGCCAGATCGTCGGCCTCGGCCTGCTGATCATCCTCCAGCGCACGATGTCCGACGACGCCCTGCACAGCTACGGCTGGCGCATCCCCTTCGTCGTCGGCGCCCTCGGCGCGGCGGTCGTCTTCTACCTGCGCCGCAGCATGCTGGAGACGGAGGTCTACGAGGAGGACACCTCGGGCACCGAGGAGCGGGGCACCCTACGCGCGCTGTGGCGGCACAGGCGGGAGGCGTTCCTGGTGATCGCGCTGACCATGGGCGGCACCGTCGCCTACTACACGTACACCACGTACCTCACCAAGTACCTGTCGAACTCCGCGGGCCTGTCCAAGGAGACCGCGACCCTCGTCTCCTTCACCGCGCTGATCGTCTTCGCCTGTCTCCAGCCCCTCGCGGGCGCCCTCTCCGACCGCGTCGGCCGCCGTCCGCTGCTGATCACCTTCGCGGTCGGCTCCACCTTCCTCACCGTGCCGGTCATGACGCTGCTGAGGCACGCGGACGGCTACTGGCCCGCCCTCGGCCTCGCCCTCCTCGCGCTCGTCGTGGTCACGGGCTACACCTCGATCAACGCCTGCGTGAAGGCGGAGCTGTTCCCGACGGGCGTGCGGGCGCTCGGCGTGGCCCTGCCGTACGCCCTCGCCAACGCGCTGTTCGGCGGCACGGCGGAGTACGTCGCCCTGTGGTTCAAGAAGGCCGGCGTGGAGTCCGGCTTCTACTGGTACGTGGCGGGCTGCGCCGCCGTCTCCCTCGTGGTCTACGTCACCATGCGGGAGACCAAGGACCTGGATCTGGCCCGGGTGACGGCCCGCGAGGCGGGAGGCGTGACGACCGCATCCTGAGACGGTCCGCGAGCCGGGGGCCGGGCTGTGCCACACTGCCCCGGTGCTCTCGTTCGCCATGATTATGGGCAGCAGGCGCGCCGGTCCGCAGTGACCACCACGTACGACCAGGTACGGGTGGCCATCGTCGTCCTCGACCCGCGCGCAGACCTCTCGCACCCGCGAGGGGTTTTTTCGTTTTCCGGCCCACCTTCAGCCGGAGGCGGAGCGCGAGGGACCATGAGGGGACGGTGGAGCCGGTCATCGACCGTAAGACCGAGATGGAAAACAGGAGTCCTGAGACCATGACCGATACCAGCCGGCTGGACGATACGTTCCACGTCTTCGACACCACCCTGCGCGACGGCGCCCAGCGCGAGGGCATCAACCTCACCGTCGCCGACAAGCTGGCCATCGCCCGGCACCTGGACGAGTTCGGCGTGGGCTTCATCGAGGGCGGCTGGCCGGGCGCCAACCCGCGGGACACCGAGTTCTTCGCCCGCGCCCAGCAGGAGATCGACTTCCGGCACGCCCAGCTGGTCGCCTTCGGCGCCACCCGCCGCGCGGGCGCCAAGGCCGCGGACGACCCCCAGGTCAAGGCCCTGCTCGACTCCGGCGCCCCGGTGGTCACCCTGGTCGCCAAGTCGCACGACCGGCACGTGGAGCTGGCGCTGCGCACCACGCTGGACGAGAACCTGGAGATGGTCCGCGACACGGTGTCCTTCCTGCGCGAGCAGGGCCGCCGGGTCTTCGTCGACTGCGAGCACTTCTTCGACGGCTACCGGGCCAACCCCGAGTACGCCAAGTCGGTGGTCCGGGCGGCCTGTGAGGCGGGCGCGGACGTGGTCGTCCTGTGCGACACCAACGGCGGCATGCTCCCCGCCCAGATCCACGCGGTCGTCTCCACGGTCCTCGCCGACACCGGCGCCCGGCTCGGCATCCACGCCCAGGACGACACCGGCTGCGCGGTCGCCAACACCCTCGCCGCCGTCGACGCGGGCGCCACCCACGTCCAGTGCACGGCGAACGGCTACGGCGAGCGCGTCGGCAACGCCAACCTCTTCCCGGTCGTCGCCGCCCTGGAACTGAAGTACGGCAAGAAGGTCCTCCCGGACGGTCTGCTGAGCGAGATGACCCGCATCTCGCACGCCATCGCCGAGGTCGTCAACCTCACCCCCTCCACCCACCAGCCCTACGTCGGCGTCTCCGCCTTCGCCCACAAGGCCGGCCTGCACGCCTCCGCCATCAAGGTCGACCCCGACCTCTACCAGCACATCGACCCCGAGCTGGTCGGCAACACCATGCGCATGCTGGTCTCCGACATGGCGGGCCGCGCCTCGGTCGAGCTCAAGGGCAAGGAACTCGGCATCGACCTCGGCGGCGACCGCGAGGTGGTCGGCCGGGTGGTCGAGCGGGTCAAGGAGCGGGAGCTCAAGGGCTACACGTACGAGGCCGCCGACGCCAGCTTCGAGCTGCTGCTGCGCGCCGAGGTCGAGGGCCGGCCGCTGAAGTACTTCGACGTGGAGTCCTGGCGCGCCATCGTCGAGGACCGCCCCGACGGCACCCACGCCAACGAGGCCACCGTCAAGCTCTGGGCCAAGAGCGAGCGCATCGTCGCCACCGCCGAGGGCAACGGCCCCGTCAACGCCCTCGACCGGGCCCTGCGCGTCGCCCTGGAGAAGATCTACCCCCAGCTGGCCAAGCTCGAGCTCGTCGACTACAAGGTCCGCATCCTCGAGGGCAAGCACGGCACCTCGTCCACCACCCGCGTCCTGATCTCCACCTCCGACGGCTCCGGCGAGTGGTCCACGGTCGGGGTGGCCGACAACGTCATCGCGGCGTCCTGGCAGGCCCTCGAGGACGCTTACACCTACGGCCTGCTCCGGGCGGGCGTGGCGCCCGCGGAGTGAGCACAGTGGAGGCATGACCGGAGGCGACGGCAGGCCTCCGACCCGGGCCCGCGTGGCGGCCAGGCCGCCGGCCCGGGACCTGGGCCGGGTCCGGCGCTTGTACGCCGAGCGGCTGGGCCCGCGCCCCGTCGACGAACGGCCCGGCGGGCTGCCGCACCGGGCGGTGCGCGGGCGCGGACGTCGTGCTGTTCCGCTCCACGGGCGCCCCGCCCGGCACCTTCACCCGGATGGCGAGGAGGTCGACACGCCCGGCTTCCGTACCCGGGACGGGATCGCCGAGATCAGGGAACCACCCGAGCAGGGGAGCGCGGGGCGAACGCGGTGCCTGGTTCCGGGACGGCGAGGGCGACCTGCTGGGCGTCGGCGAGCCCGTCAGGTAGTCAGGCAGGTGGTCAGGCAGGTGGTCAGGCAGGTCCGCGCCAGATGTTGTCGAAGGCCGCGTTCTCGATGCGCCGCCGCTCGCGCACGGCCGTCAGCTCCGTCACCGCGTCGTCGACGGCCGCCAGGACGGTGACGACCGCCTCGTCGCCGGGCTCCTCCTCCGCCGGCCGGCGCTTGCCCTGGATGCCGAGGGCGGCGGCGAGCCCGGTGAGCACCGGCTCACGGGACCACCAGCGGTCGGCGGCGTGCCGCCGGGCCGGGGTGTCGGCCGCCGCCTTGTCGGCCCGGTGCGGCCAGAGGCGCCGTTTCCCGGACAGCTGCCCCTCGGCGTCCAGGACGTCGCGATAGGCCGTGGCCAGCCCCTGCCCCCGCCGCCACAGCCAGTCCTCGACCGACTCGTACGGCTCCGTCCGCACGAGCGCCGCCTGCGCCTCGTCCAGCATCCGGTCCCCCGTGGCCAGTGCGGGACCGGGCACGATGCGCTCGCCGTCCAGGGTGAGCGCCCGCGCGCCGAGGAGGTCGACCAGCTCGGCGCCCGCGAGCGCCAGCGACAGGTCGCCCCGCTCGACGGGGTGGTCGCCGGGCACGTCGAGGCTGACAAGGATCAGATCCTGCGGTGTGGTCATACCCCTACCTTGTGCCGGGCCGGGCCCGAACGCAGCCCGGCTGCGCTCACTTTCGGCCGGAGTCGGCGGACGGTCGCCGGACGGGTCCGTACCGATTCTGACGTGTACTTGACGGCGCGAGCGGGCGCTTGTCAACTCAGGGCGCGATGTAAGCCATGAGACGCGCACTGCAGGAGGCCTACCGGGCGGGGTGAGTCGGTGAGTCCGGCCGGTTCCGGGGGCTTCGGGTAGTTTCGAACCATGAAGGGTGGACGGACCCGAAGCCTCCCGGGGCTGCTGCTGGCCCTGGCACTCGCGGTCATGACCGCGCTCGCGCCGCGGGCCACGGCCGCCACCGGCGTCTCGACGATCGCCGGGGCCCTTCGCAACGGCCCCGTCTACGTCGACCCGGCGGCCTCCGCGCAGTTGTCGGCGGCGGACTCCGGCGCGCTCGCCAGACGGATCGAGCAGGCGGGCAAACCGCTCTTCGTCGTGGTGCTCCCGGCCGACTACCCCACCCGCGGCCTCTTCACCGATCTGCGCACCGCGACCGGCGTCACCGGCCTGTACGCCATCCGCCTCGGCGACCGCTTCGACGCCCGCGCCGACTCCTCGGTCCTGCCCCGGACGGCCGTACGGAACCTGGTCACCAGCGTCCAGGGCGAGGGCGCCGCCACCCAGCTGACCGACTTCACCGACCGCGCCCTGGCCACCATGGGCGGCAAGGCCCCCGCCTCCTGGGGCACCTCCTCCGGCGGCACCGGACTGTCCACCACCGCCCTGCTCACCACGGCGGCCGTCCTGGTGGCCGGCGGCGCGGGCGCGTACGCGGTCGTCCGCCGCAACCGCCGCCGCCACGCCGAGGAACAGCGGGCCGCCCTGGACCGGCTGCGGGTCGTCGTGGACGAGGACATCACCGCCTTCGGCGAGGAACTGGACGGCCTCGACTTCCACCCGGCGGAGCCGGGCGCCGACGACGCCATGCGCGCGGACTACGAGCGGGCCCTGGACGCCTACGAGAACGCCAAGCAGTACATGGCCGAGGCCCGCAGACCCGAGGACGTGCGCACCGTCACCCAGGCGCTGGAGGACGGCCGCTTCTCCCTCGCCCAGCTCGCCGCCCGACGCGAGGGCCGGCCCCTGCCGGAACGCCGCCCACCCTGCTTCTTCGACCCGCGCCACGGTCCCTCGGTCGCCGACGCCGCCTGGACCCCGCCCGGCGGTGCCGCCCGCGAGGTCCCGGTCTGCGCGGCCGACGCGACCCGCCTCGCCGACGGCCGCGACCCGGTCGTCCGCGAGGTCGACACCGAGCAGGGCCGCCGCCCCTACTGGGACGCGGGCCCCGCCTACGGCCCCTGGGCGGGCGGCTACTTCGGCGGCGGCATCCTGCCCGGCCTGCTGATCGGCACGGCGCTGGGCGGCATCATGGCGGGCCCGGCGTACGCGGCCGACTACGGCGCCGGGTACGGGGACTTCGGGGGCGGTGACTTCGGGGGCGGCCACGAGGGCGGGGACGTGTCGGGGGCGGACTTCGACCCCGGCGACTTCCAGGGCGGCTTCGGGGACGGCGGGGGCTTCGGGGACGGCGGCGGGGGAGGGGACTTCGGCGGCGGGGGAGGGGACTTCGGCGGCGGGTTCTGACGCTCGGGCCGGTGGACCCCGCAGGTCCCGAAGCGGCGTGCGGGTGGCGGTCCGTCCGGCACAAGCAGGCCGCCCTGCCCCGGGAGCCCACCGTCGCGTCGGACGGTGACCCTCGGGCCAGGGCGGCCTTCGGCGCACTCGGCAGGACCGACCGCCACCTCGGGCGGGCGGGGGCTCACGCCTTCCTGATCGCCGAGATGTCGAAGTTGAGCTTGATCTTGTCGGAGACGAGGACGCCACCGGTCTCCAGCGCGGCGTTCCAGGTCAGGCCCCACTCGGAGCGCAGGATCTCGGCCTTGCCCTCGAAACCGACGCGCTCGTTGCCGAAGGGGTCCTTCGCGGCGCCGTTGAACTCGAGGTCGATGGTGAGGGGCTTGGTGACACCCAGGATCGAGAGGTCGCCGGTGACGCGGTAGTCGTCGCCGCCGAGGGCCTCCGCCTTGGTGGAGCGGAACGTCATCGTCGGGAACTCGTCCGTCTTGAAGAAGTCCGCCGACTTCAGGTGACCGTCGCGGTCGGCGTTGCCCGTGTCGATGCTCTCCATCGTGACGTCGAGGGAGGCGGTGGACTTCGACGGGTCGGATCCGTCCAGGTGCAGCGTGCCGCTGAAGTCGAGGAACTTGCCCTTGACGTTGGTGACCATGGCGTGGCGGGCCACGAAGCCGATCGTGGTGTGCGACGGGTCGATCGTGTACTCGCCGGTCAGCGCGGCGAGGTCGGGGTTCACGGCGGCCGGAGTGGTGGTCTCGGCGGTTTCCTTGCGGCTGAAGATGCCCATGACGTGCTCCTTTGGGGACGGAAGCCTTGATGTTGAATGTTCAACGAGGTCAACACGGATGACCGTAGACCTATTCCGTTCAAGTTTCAACATCATTGGCGGGTGTGTTGTCGTGGCCACCCTCCGTCACCCTGTCGCCGACCCTGGGCAGGCCGCCGTTCGAGGGTGCGTGTCACTCTGGGGATGGCATGCGCCACCCGCGAATGTGAGGCGGTTCTCCGCGGGCGACTTTGTGTCGAACCTACAACGGTCACGCCCTCTGAGCAGTCGGAACGGCTGCATCCCGGGGTGGTTCTGTTCGGTGGCACCAGTAAAACGGGCCGGAGACTGTACGGAGTCGACGGCTCGCTTTCCTTGGTGTCCTTCGTAAGGTCGCTACATGACCGTTTTGGAAGAGACGACGGGTGAGCCGACGGACGCGCCCAGCGCCGAGCCGACGGACGCGCGCGGGCGGGTCGCGGAACTGCACGAGATCCGCGCGCGGGCGCTCGCGGGTCCGGGTGAGAAGGCGACCCAGGCGCAGCACGCGAAGGGCAAGCTGACGGCCCGGGAGCGGATCGAGCTGCTGCTGGACCCGGGTTCCTTCCAGGAGGTCGAGCAGCTGCGCCGGCACCGGGCGAGCGGGTTCGGGCTGGAGGCGAAGAAGCCGTACACCGACGGCGTGGTCACCGGGTGGGGGACGGTGGAGGGGCGTACGGTCTTCGTGTACGCCCATGACTTCCGGATCTTCGGTGGTGCGCTGGGTGAGGCCCACGCCACGAAGATCCACAAGATCATGGACATGGCCATCGCGGCCGGGGCGCCGCTGGTGTCGTTGAACGACGGCGCGGGGGCGCGGATCCAGGAGGGCGTCTCGGCCCTCGCCGGGTACGGCGGGATCTTCCAGCGCAACACGAAGGCCTCCGGGGTCATCCCGCAGATCAGCGTGATGCTCGGTCCGTGCGCGGGCGGTGCGGCCTACTCGCCGGCGCTGACGGACTTCGTGTTCATGGTCCGTGAGACCTCGCAGATGTTCATCACCGGCCCGGACGTCGTGAAGGCGGTCACCGGTGAGGAGATCAGCCAGAACGGGCTCGGCGGGGCGGACGTGCACGCCGAGACCTCCGGCGTGTGCCACTTCGCGTACGACGACGAGGAGACCTGCATCGCCGAGGTGCGCTACCTCCTCTCCCTGCTCCCGCAGAACAACCGCGAGAACCCGCCCCGGGTGGACTCCACGGACCCGGTGGAGCGCCGCTCGGACGTCCTGCTGGACCTGGTCCCGGCGGACGGCAACCGGCCCTACGACATGGTCAAGGTCATCGAGGAGATCGTCGACGACGGCGACTACCTCGAGGTCCACGAGCGCTGGGCCCGCAACATCATCTGCGCCCTGGCCCGCCTGGACGGCCAGGTGGTCGGCATCATCGCCAACCAGCCGCAGGTGCTCGCAGGTGTCCTGGACATCGAGGCGAGTGAAAAAGCTGCGCGTTTTGTCCAAATGTGTGACGCTTTCAATATCCCGATCGTCACCTTCCTGGACGTCCCGGGGTTCCTCCCCGGTGTCGACCAGGAGCACGGCGGGATCATCCGGCACGGCGCGAAGCTGCTGTACGCCTACTGCAACGCGACCGTGCCGAGGATCTCGCTGATCCTGCGCAAGGCGTACGGAGGTGCCTATATCGTCATGGACAGCCAGTCCATCGGGGCCGACCTCACCTACGCCTGGCCGACGAACGAGATCGCCGTGATGGGCGCGGAGGGCGCGGCCAACGTGATCTTCCGCCGTCAGATCGCGGGCGCCGAGGACCCCGAGGCCATGCGGCAGAAGATGGTCAAGGAGTACAAGGCCGAGCTGATGCACCCGTACTACGCGGCCGAGCGCGGCCTCGTCGACGACGTCATCGACCCGGCCGAGACCCGCGAGGTGCTCGTCCGGTCCCTGGCGATGCTGCACACCAAGCACGCCGACCTGCCTTCCCGCAAGCACGGCAACCCCCCGCAGTAACCCTGCGGAACCTCCGCGGTACCCCCGCGGAAACCTCATCCACGGAGACTGACACCCATGGACAACGCTGAGATCCGCGTCGAGAAGGGCCACGCCGAGCCCGAGGAGGTGGCCGCCATCACGGCCGTCCTCCTGGCCCGTGCGGCGGCCGCCCCGTCGGCCCCGGCACACCGCGCCCGCCCGAAGGCCGGCTGGCGCCGCCTGGAGCGCGAGCCCGGCTTCCGCGCCCCGCACAGCTGGCACGGCTAGTCCGCGCCGCTCAGCCGTACGAGAAGAACGTGGCCGGCCAGGACGGCACCGTCGGCGGCGGCTACGAGCAG